>CAZFPI010000045.1:6621-15880 GCA_964521075.1 uncultured Sterolibacterium sp. | reverse complement strand
GTCATGACTTTCGCGGCCAGACGCATGCCGGTTTTGACGGGGGCGGGTAGTTCCTTCCCGCCGAGATTTCGCGCCATCCCGGCGTGGCCTGCTTCGTCTTGCCGCATTTGTTCGAGGATCGCCCGGGAGCGGTGGTCATCGGCGGGCAGGCGGGCCTTGTGCCCTTCGAGATGCGCTTCGACCTGACGTTCCGTCTCTGCCAGAAAGCCAAGGCTCCAGGCATCGCCACATTTGCCTGCGAGGACGCCCAGGGCCAGCGCACCTGCATACCAGACGGGATTGAGCAGGCTTTTGCGACCGCCGAGTTCTTCGATACGTTGCGATGTCCAGGCCAGATGCTCGGTTTCTTCCCGCCCCGCCTGCTCCAGCGCGCGACGTATGGAGGCATCGCGTGAAGTCAGTGACTGCCCCTGATAAAGGGCCTGGGCGCAGATTTCGCCGCAATGATTGACCCGCATCAGCCCGGCAACATGCGCGCGTTCGACTTCCGGGAGTTCCGCTTCTGGCAGGTCGTTGCCCGGCACGGGACGCAGCAAAGGTGCGGGGGCCAGAACGGTACGCAAGGCACGGTCGAACCCGGTGATGAGGGTGTCGACGTTCATGAGCCCGTACCTGCAGCAGCCCTTATCGACAGGGAGACGGATTCTGGCAACGCCGGTTCGGGCCAGCGCGGCTGGCGGTCGGCGGGGTGGATGAACAGGTGGCGTGCCAGTTCGACCAGGGCTTGCTGATAGACGTCGCGTTTGAATTCGATGACGGTATCGAGCGGAATCCAGTAGTCGTTCCATCGCCAGGCGTCGAATTCCGGACGTTCGCTGGCGCGCAGGCAGACGTCCGTGTCGCGCCCGACCAGCCGCAGCAGATACCAGATCTGTTTTTGCCCGCGATAGGAGTTACGCCACTCCCGGCGGATCCAGTGTCTCGGGACGTCGTAGCGCAACCAGTTGCGGGTACGACCCAGGATCGCGACATGTTCCGGACGCAAGCCGACTTCCTCGTGGAGCTCGCGGTACATCGCCTGTTCGGGCGTTTCGCCCTTGTTGATGCCTCCTTGCGGAAACTGCCAGGAATGTTCGCGGATGCGTTTGCCCCAAAAGACCTCGTTATGGCTGTTGACCAGGACAATGCCGACGTTCGGGCGATAGCCTTCACGGTCAAGCATGGTAAACCTTCAATTCTTTGAATCGGATTGCCCTTATTGTTTCATAGAACGCGCGGGAATTGAAGGTATGAAGGCTTCCCGGATTCTGTTGGCTGCTAAAATTCGCGCCCCGACTTTACCTGTTCCACCATTCCACCATGCGCGCCAGCCAATTCTTCATCAATACCCTCAAGGAAGCTCCCTCTGACGCCGAGATCGTCAGCCATCAGCTCATGCTGCGCGCCGGCCTGATTCGCCGGCTGGCGGGCGGGATTTATAGCTGGATGCCGATGGGGCTGCGTGTGCTTCGCAAGGTGGAAAACATCGTGCGGGAGGAAATGAACCGCGCTGGAGCGGTAGAGCTCCTGATGCCTGCCGTGCAGCCTTTCGAACTGTGGGAGGAATCCGGCCGTGGTCCGCAATATGGCCCGGAGCTTCTGCGCTTCAAGGACAGGCATCAGCGCGATTTCGTCATCGGCCCGACGCACGAGGAAGTCATCACCGATATTGCCCGCCGTGAGATCAGGAGCTATCGCCAGTTGCCCCGGCATTTCTACCAGATCCAGACCAAGTTCCGCGATGAAATCCGCCCCCGTTTTGGTGTCATGCGCGGGCGTGAATTCCTGATGAAGGATGGTTATTCCTTTCACGCATCCTTCGAGGATCTGCAGCGCGAATACGAAAATATGTACGGAACCTACACGCGGATTTTCTCGCGGCTGGGGTTGCAATTTCGCGCGGTGGCCGCCGACACCGGCTCGATCGGCGGCACGGGCTCGCATGAGTTTCATGTGCTGGCCGACTCCGGCGAGGATGCCATCGCTTTTTGCCCGCAGGCCGGCTCAGACTATGCTGCCAACGTCGAGCTGGCCGAGGCACTCGCCCCGGCGGTGACGCGAGCTTCTTCTACCCGGGTGCTGACGGGTGTGGCTACCCCCGGCAAGACGCGCTGCGAGGATGTGGCCGAATTCCTCAAGATCGACGTGAAAAACATGGTCAAGGCCATTGCTGTCATCCGCACGGAGCTCGCGGAAGGCGAGCCGGGCCGTTTCGGGCTGATCCTGCTACGGGGTGATCATGAGCTCAACGAAATCAAGGCACAAAAGCTGATCGGAGCCTTCCGCTTCGCCAGCGAGCAGGAAATCCGCGCCGCAACAGGCTGCGCGCCGGGGTATATCGGCCCGGTCGATCTGCGCCACGCCCATGTCATCGCTGTTTATGCCGACCGCAGCGTGGCGGTAATGAGCGATTTCGTCTGTGGTGCGAACAAGGAGGGGTATCACCTGACTGGCGTAAACTTCGGGCGCGACGTGCCGGAACCCGCTTTGACGGGCGACTTCCGCAATGTCGTCGCGGGGGATCCTTCCCCGGATGGAAAAGGTTCGCTCGAATTGTGCCGGGGCATCGAAGTGGGCCATATCTTCCAGCTGCGGACGAAATACGCCGCAGCACTCAAGTGCAGCTTTCTCAATGAACAAGGACTGCCGCAGGTCTTGGAAATGGGCTGCTACGGCATCGGCGTCTCCCGTATCGTCGGTGCGGCCATCGAACAGGGGAATGACGAGCGCGGGATCATCTTCCCCGCCGCCATCGCCCCGTTTCAGGTCGTTATCGTGCCGATGGGCTACGCCAAATCCGACGCAGTGCGTGCGGCTGCCGACCAGTTGCTGGCAGAGATGGCTGCTGCCGGCATCGACGCTATCCTGGATGATCGCGACGAGCGTCCCGGTTCGATGTTTGCTGACTGGGAGCTAATCGGTGTGCCGCATCGTGTCGTCGTCGGTGATCGCGGCCTCAAGGAAGGTAAGCTGGAGTACAAGGGGCGGCGCGATGCCGAAGCACTTATGCTGGAGAGCGGGGCCGTTGTGGCCTTCCTGCAAGACAAGCTGTGCGGCTGAAGCGGTTTTTTCTGGCTGTTTTTCTGCTCGCCGGGTGCGTTGGCAGCCAGGCGGGTAACCAGAAAAATGAACCGCTGGCGGCCAGCGTTCAGGCCGCGCTGCAGGCGGCCATCGCTGATCGCGCCTCGCCCGAGCCGCAGTTTTCCAGCCTGGGCGAGAAGGTTAATTGGCTGACGGAAATGTCACGGCGGCTGGAAAAGCGCATGCCGGATCGCGGCGCGCGCCTCGATTTTCTCAAGACGGTGTATTACGAGGCCAAACGCGCCGGGCTGGACCCCCAGCTGGTGCTGGGCCTGATCCAGGTCGAGAGCGGTTTCAAGAAATACGCTGTTTCCAGCGCGGGCGCGCGCGGTTACATGCAGGTGATGCCTTTCTGGGTCAAGGCCATCGGCACGAAGGACAATAACCTGTTCCATCTGCGAACCAATCTGCGATACGGCTGCACTATCTTGCGCCATTATCTCGATATCGAACGCGGCGACCTTTTTCGCGCCCTCGGGCGTTACAACGGTAGCCTGGGTCGTCCGGAATATCCGAACATGGTGCGCGGAGCCTGGGAAAGGCAATGGCACTGGGCCTCCCAGCCATCCCTGACGCCGTACTGACCGGAAGCCGTGTCTCCCCAGTGCCCTTTTCTTGCGGGGCTGCTTATTGATCCGGTTAAATTCTGCCTCTGAACTGCAGGCAGCCGCAGTCATAAAGGCTGCCCCTGCAGGCAGCGTTCATGCATCTACGCGCTGGATCAATGTTTCACCTTGTTGGCTTTTTCCATGACCCACCACAGCGCGCCGGGGAAGAGACGCCGCCAGAGCATCATGAAACCGGCGGGCTTGGGGCGAACGACCCAGTCGCCACGGTCGAGAGCGGCTTCGACGGCGTCGATGATTTCCTGCGGCTGGGCCATGTTTTTGCCGGTTTTGGCCGAGTCTTTGAGGCTTTCCGGGCCGTGCGCCGTGGCCTGATTTACCAGCGGTGTGTTGACCATGGGCGGGCACACGAGGAGGAAGCGGATGGGGCTGCCCAGGTTTTCGCGCACCAGGATTTCGGCGAAGGCGTTGATGGCGGCCTTGGTGGCACTGTAAGCCCCGAGATTGTGCGTGAGTACGGAACCGGCCATCGAGCCGTAGAGAATGATGTCGCCGCCGCCGCGCGCTTCCATGAGCGGCATCAGCGTTTTCGTCAGGTTGACCGTGCCGAAGAAGTTGATGGCCATGACCTTGTTGATGAGTTCGGCAGGCATGTCCTTGATCGACTGGCCGGGCATGATGGCCGCGCAATGCACGAGGCGATCGACCGGGCCCAGGTCTTTTTCGACCTGGGCGACGATCTGGCGCACAGCGTCCAGATCGGTGACGTCGCACTTGTAGGCTTTGATGTTGGGGGATTGGGCGGCGGTATCGGTGAGCCCCTTTTCATTGAGGTCGAGGATGGCGACTTTCGCGCCCTGCCTGGCCAGGCGCAGCGCGTCGAGCTGGCCCATGCCGCTGGCGCCACCCGTGATGAGGGCGACTTTTCCATTGAATGCCATGTGAATTTTCCTTTGTTGGGTTTTTGCGGCAATCAGAAATTCCAGGGGTCTTCGCCCTTGAGAATCTTGCGGATGATTTCGCGGCCGTAGAGGTAGTTGTTCGGGTCTTCTTCCGGGGTGCGCTCGCCGAAGTGGATGGCGCGTTTGTTGACGCGGATGTCGAACATGGCCATGCGGAGAATGCAAAAGCCCAGATACCAGTTGATGTTTTGCAGCTTCACGCCGGAAATCCGCTCGTATTCGGCGACGATGTCTTCGCGGGTCATGTAGCCGGGCATCGGGGCTTCGGGGAAGCCGAGATTGAGGGCGATGTACTGGAAATACTTGTGGAAGAAAATCAGCCAGGTGACATCGAGCTCGCGCGGGCCAAAAACCGCCATTTCCCAGTCGAGCACGGCCTGCGGCTCGAAGTTTTCCCAGAGGATGTTGCCCGGGCGGGCATCGCCCCAGAGGATGACCGGGTCGCTTTCGGTCGCGGGCCAGGTGGCTTCGAGGTGGGCCATGAGCTGCGAGATGAGCGGGGTTTCCAGTCCTTCACGCGCCCAGTCGTAGTAGTTTTTCCAGTCGTTGAAAATACGCCGCATGGGGGAGCCGCCCTGGCTCTTGGGCTGCAGGAAGGCGACTTCGTCAGGGGTGGTTTTGACGCCGTGGATACCCGCCAGCACGGCGACACAGTTGTTCTGGAGCTGTTTTTGCTGTTCGGGTGTGCCCTCGAGCAGCCAGCCGCCGAAGGGGTAGGGCGGCAGATCGGGCAGCGGCTCGCCGCTGGCGCGCGCCATGATGAAGAAGGGCATGCCCAGGGCTTCCGTGCCGGGTTCGTTCCAGAGCACTTTCGGGACTTTGACCTTGCTGCGCTCGCCGACGAGCCGCGTGACTTCCACCTGCAGGTGGAAATCGTATTCCGGGAAGACCGGCATGGCGTTGGCGGCGGGTGGCAGGCGGCCAACGAAGGAGCCGCTGCGTTCGACCCCGTTTTCCTTCCAGCTCATGTCGAACAGCAGGGTTTCGCTGGACATGCCGCCGCTACCTGGATTGCGGATTTCGGAGAGCTTCGGTTCCGAGCCGGGGCCCAGTGTTTTGGCCATCCAGGCGGTCAGCCGCTCCTGGATGACGTTCAGGTCACGGGTCGATGTTTTGACCTGGGTGAGATCGGGGGTGTCTGCCATTTTCATTTCCTCCTGAGATGTATCTGTTTGTTGGTCTTGTTTGTCTTGTTTTGATGCAAGCTGTCTGAAACGCCCGATTTGGGAATAATTTCACGGTATCCCCGTGTTTTCTGGCTGGAAGGCAAAGAAAAAACTGAATATCATGCCCACTCCCCCGGGTGGGCGACCAGAATGATCGGCCGGGGGCGGAAAAACCTTGGGATACTACCGGGAATTCTTCCCGTCACGCAATGTGGCATGGCGGGTTTCCGGGCGGTTGCTGTTGGCGGGCTTCTTCTGTAACTCAATGGTTTCAAAAGATTTCATGGGTGTTTTCCGATAGGCGATTTTCTATCCCGATCGATTTCCCCGATTTGGGGATTTCATCGCGGATGTGGACGATGTTGGCCCCGGTGGTGATTTTCCTGGCACTTCTGGTATGGAGAAGGAATGACGATGCGACGTGTGGGGCAGCAATGGCGAATTTTCCCCTGCTTGGGCCTGGTGTTTTCCGGCATGGCCTGGGGGTTTGAGCCGGTTGAATTTGATAACGGCGCGGTGCTCGATGTCTCGGCGCAGTTTTCCTGGATCAACATGAAGCGTTTGTCGGGGCCCAATCCCTTGCTGATGGACCCGACAAACAGTGCTGCCTTCAATGCCGATGACGGAAACAGGACGGTGGGCCGGCATGGAACGATCAGCAATCGCCTCGGGGCGGTGGTCGATGTCAATCTGGCGAAGGATGAATACCGCGCCTTCGCCCGGTTTAGCAGCGTCTACGACGATGCCTTGCATCATGGCAACGCCAACCATTCACCGGCGACCTTTAATGCCATGACGCCATCGAGCCGCTATGGCACGGAGGTGCGTGAGCTCGTGGGCGGGCGTACCCGCCTGCTCGATGCCTATGCCCAGGGCCGCTGGAAGCTGGGCGATGATGCGGCTTACCCTTTGACGGTCAAGGTGGGGCGACAGGTGCTTGCCTGGGGCGAGGGGCTTTATTTCATGGGCATCGGCGGTTCGATGAATCCGCAGGATGGCTACAAGGCCCAGATTCCCGGTACCCCCATCAAAGAGATGTTTCTGCCCTCCGAACAGGTGTCGGCCACGCTGGGGCTTGGCCGCCAGACGATGCTGACAGGCTATGCAAAATGGGCTTTTCGTGAGACGGAAGTGCCCCCTGTCGGTAGTTATTTCAGTTCTTCCGATATCGTTGGCCCGGGGGGCGCGTTCATGCGCTTCATGCCCGGTGTCGGCGGGCCGGGGGCGGGTATGCTGGGGGCCTGGCGCGCACCGGATGTGGGGCGTTCCCCGGGCGGGCAATGGGGGGTGGCGGTCAAGCACCAGCTGACCGATTCGACAGATTTTGGTTTGTATCATCTTCGCTACCGCGAATTACTCGGTTTGCCCGAGTTCAGTTTTACCGGGAATTTCTGGCAGCTGGGGGATGGGCCGGTGTCGATGCCTTTTCTGGCCAACCTTGCTCCATCGAGCTATCGCCTGCGCTATATGGATGACATCCGCCTGACGGGGGCGAGTTTTTCGACCCGGATTGGCGAAACCAATGTGGCTGGTGAAGTCGCTTATCGCGACGGCGCGCCGGTGCTGATGTCGGATATTCACTATGGCCTTGCCCGGGCGAAGGTGGTCAATACCCAGGTGTCGGCCATCCGGCTTTGGGGCTCGGATTTCCTGGATGGCTGGCTGGGGGTGGATACCGCGCAGCTGGCAGGAGAAATTGCAACCAGCACGGTGAAAAGCTTTGATACCCCCGCCAGCAGCGGAACCCCTGTTGGCCCGGCCCGGCTTTTGTATGACAGGCATTCGCTGGCTTATAGCATCGGGCTGCAGGTCAAGTACATCGCCGTGATACCCGGCTGGGACATGGCCATTCCGGTCGACTGGTCGCATCAGCTGAAAGGCAATCCTGGCATGCAAGGCTGGAATTCCGGCCTGCAGGGGGAGAATGATCGTCGCTTTTCGCTGGGAGTGACCTTCTCCTATCAGCAGAATCTGGAGCTGGGCATCAAGCTTGCCCACTACCTTGGCAAAGCCGATCTGGGAACGCATGCCTCGCGCACACTGGTGGATCGTGACTTTCTCGCGCTGATGGCGACTTACCGGTTCTAGGAAATTCCTTCACAGGATGGGCATCATGAAACATGAACGATTCATTTCTCTCGTCGCGGCCAGCCTGCTGTTGGCGTTTTCGGGAGGTAGCCAGGCCAAGGTGGGTGCTGATGAGGTGGCCAGGCTGGGGCGGCAGCTGACCTGCATGGGTGCCGAGAAAACCGGCACGGCAGCCGGGGTGGCCGAGTTTGGCGGCAAGTGGCTGGGTGCTGCGCCGGGCATGACGACGCAGCTAGGCGTGCACCCCGTCGACCCTTATGCCAGCGAAAAACCCCTGTTCGTCATTACGCCGCAGAACTATTCGCAGTACGCCGAGCATTTGTCCGAAGGGCAGAAGGCAATGTTCAAGCGTTACCCGAGTACCTTTCGCATGAATGTTTATCCGTCGCATCGTGACTTCCGTTTTGATGAGGCGGCCTGCAAGGTGGCGGCCCAGAATGCCGCCAGTGCTGAATTGACAGCCAATGGTCAGGGCGTGCTCAATGGCTTCAAGGGGGCGGCCCCCTTCCCCGTGCCCAAGAGCGGCCTGGAGCTGGTGTGGAATATGCTGCTTCCGCTACGCGCCGCCTGGGATTATCGTGATACCGATACCGCCGTGGTGTATCCGGATGGCAAGATCATTCGGGGCTGGCAGCTGCTCTGGGGGTATTCGCGGGTTTGCGACCCGCGTCTGCGGGGGACGCCTTACGATGGTGTGGCTTCCTACATGCGCGGTGTCGCCTTGTTGCCTGAGCGTGACAAGGGAACGGTCAAGCTGATTTTCGATTTTTTCGATTACACGAAGGACGCCCGTCAGGGATGGTTCTATAACCCGGATACGCGCCGGGTGCGCCAGTTGCCGGGGTATGGCTTCGACCAGCCGCTGGAAACTTCGGGCGGAACGCTGGTGGTGGATGATGTGCGCCTGTTCAATGGCCCACCCATCCGTTACAACTGGAAAAATCTCGGCAAGAAGGAAATTTACATCCCTTATAACGGCTTCCGGCTGGAGGGCAAGGCCGCCGGGGAGCAGAAATACACCAAACTGCTGACTCCGGGGCACGAAAACCCTGAATTCGTTCGCTGGGAATTGCATCGCGTCTGGGTGCTGGAAGCTACGCTCAAGGAGGGATACCGGCATCTTTACCCACGCCGCGTGATCTACATCG
Organism: uncultured Sterolibacterium sp.; assembly: GCA_964521075.1. Taxonomy (GTDB): domain Bacteria; phylum Pseudomonadota; class Gammaproteobacteria; order Burkholderiales; family Rhodocyclaceae; genus Sterolibacterium. The sequence goes on along the minus strand of CAZFPI010000045.1, from coordinate 6,890 downwards.
ACGAGGATAGCTGGCTTGCCTCGATGGCCGACAATTTCGATGCGCGTGGCGGTCTCTGGCGATTCGGCTGGGTGAATAACTACTATTTGCCGGGGCCGAATATCTTCAATGCAGGGGCCGCTTTTTATCACGATCTCAATTCCGGAACCTATTCGGCGTTTGACCTCGTGCAGGGTAAGCCGAAGTCCTATATCGTCAATCCTCCCGGTGTGGATTACGACAAACCGGAGTTCTATACCATCGAAAACATGAAGGCGATTGGCTATTGA
>CAZFPI010000045.1:2599-6521 GCA_964521075.1 uncultured Sterolibacterium sp. | reverse complement strand
CAGTTCGATGACGGAACGAAGCTGGATATGTCGCTGCAGGTGAATTACGTCAACATGAAACGCCTGAAGGACCCGGTCGATATCAATAAATATCAGGCCCGGCCTTCTGATCCTTCCACGGTGGCCGTAACGCCGGGCATCGAGCGACCCGGCGGTGGCGGGACCATGTGGCGTCCGGCCGTCGACAAATTTACGCAGTGGGAAACCAAGATGAATGCGGACGATGGCACGAATGCCGTCGCCAAGCATGGCACGATCAGCAACCGGGTCAGTGCCCTGATGGATTTCAATCTGACCAAAAACGACTATCGCGCTTTCCTCCGGCTGAACGCTTTCCGGGATCAGGTGATTTTCGGCAATAACGCCGGGCTCTCCCCGGGGACGTACAACCTCACCGGGCCTCGTAATCTTTACACCCAGGAGGCGCGGGACTATGCCGGCCAGCGGACGCGGGTGCTGGATGCTTATGTGCAGGGCCGCTGGCGGGTGGGCTCGGAAGGCCGCCCCCTGTTCGTCAAGGTCGGGCGTCAGGTCGTAAACTGGGGCGAGGGCCTGATGTTCCAGGGCATCGGTTCGTCGATGAACCCGAATGACCAGATCAAGGGGCAGACGCCGGGTGTCCCGGCGGCGGAAGCCTTTTTGCCCACCGAGCAGATTTATGGAACCTATGGGGTCAATGAGAAGCTGACCCTGATGGCCTATAAAAAGTGGAAATTCCGCCCGACGGAGTTCGCGCCGGTGGGAACCTACTGGAGCGCGGATGACCTGCTCGGGCCGGGCGGCGCGTTTCAGGCTGGCTTCGAGTGGCAGGCCCTGATGGGCCGGATGTTCCCGAATGTCCAGAACTACGGGGCTTATCGCTTGCCCGATATCGGCAAGAAAAATGGCGGCCAGTGGGGCGTGGGCTTGAAATACCAGCTGACCGAAAAGCTGGATGTGGGCCTCTACCATCTTCGTTACACCGAAAATGTCGCTTCGGCGGAATTCTATGCAGGCACGACTTACTGGCATCTGAACAAGGGCATGGTGAGTGGTCGTCCGGGCGGCGAGATGCTGAATGGGGTGAAAGTCCCCTATGACATCAATGCGGAAGTTCTCGCTTCGTTGAACTATCTGACTCCGTTCCCGAATTCGTATCGCGCGCGTTACATGAACGACATCAAGCTGACCGGGGCGAGTTTCTCCACCCTGCTGGGCGACTGGCAGTTCGCGGGCGAAATGGCCTACCGGGATGGTGCGCCGGTCATGATGGGCGACCACCACTACAACGTGGCGCGCGGCAAGACCATCAGTGCCAACCTGAGTACGCTCCGTGCCTGGTCGGGCACCGAATTCCTCTGGGGTATGGCAGGGGTGGATAGCGGTATTTTCGGGGCTGAGCTGGCTGTGCAGCATCTGATGAGTTTCGAGAAGCCTGCTTATTCGGCTAATCCCAACTTCAAGCCGCCGTTGGCATCGACTCTGTTGGCGATGCTGTCGGGTGGGCAGGTGCCTTCCCTGAACAATGTGCCCAGAATCGACGCTTACCCCATGACAGACAAGACCGGGGTGGCGGCCTGTGTCCGGATGGAGCTGGTCTACAGTCCCTTCCCGGAATGGGAGCTCAATGTCCCGATTTTCTACTGGCGTGAGCTCGTCGGCATGGGCCCCTCGCCCGGTGGCTGGAACAGCGGCCTGACCGGCAAGAACTCCGGCCGCGTCAGCGTCGAGACAAGATTTACCTACCGGAAGAATCTGGAGCTGGGCATGACAGCTACCCACTTCCTGGGAGATAACGACATGCGCTTCCATTACTTCAATCCCTTCTCCGATCGTGATTTCATTGCGTTTAACGCGGGTTATCATTTCTGATCACTCGTAGCGGAATCAGGATTCGGAGGCAGGAAACAGGGTGGCCTGAAGGCGGCTGCCCTGTTTGGCGCAGGATCGTATTTTCATCCGGCAGGATGCGTGCCCGGGAGCGGGAAGGGCACGCTGGAATGTTTCCCGTGACAGCACAAAGGAGAGGGTTGTGAGATTGCGTCAGGTTCGCCCGTCGGGAGGAATGCCATGCGTGTGTTGATTGGCCTGGGGATGTCCCTGATCGTGGCTGCGGGAGCATATGTTTCCTTTGCCACCCGCCCTTTGCCGGTTTTTGCCGAGACCAGCATCCACCAGGAACGTTTGGCCATCATGGACACGGGGCGCGCCGGCAAGCGTATCGTCGCCGTGGGGGAGTTGGGGCATATCCTGACGAGTGACGACGAGGCCAAAACCTGGCACGAGGCAAAGGTCGAGGGCAATCGGGGTTCCGCCCTGACCCGTCTGGCGTTCTTCAATGACAAGGACGGTGTGGCCGTGGGACATGATGCCTTGGCCCTGGTGACGGAAGATGGCGGTCTTACCTGGCGCGAGACGATGTTCGACAAGACCCTCTCCGAGCCCTTGCTGGGTGTCTGGGGGCTGGCCGAAGGGCCGGATTTCGCTTTTGGCAGCTTCGGACGTTTTTTCGTGTCGAAGGATCATGGCCGGAGCTGGGAGCGGCGTGACCCTGGCACGGGCGACAAGCATCTGTATTCGATGGATGGCGGCAAAGACGGACGTCTGATGATGGTGGGCGAGCAGGGCCTGGCCGCCAAATCCTCCGACGGCGGCCAGACATGGCAGGTGATTCCCGAGTTCTATCGGGGTTCCATGTTCGGCGTGATCCGCCTGAGCGCGGACGAATGGCTCGTTTATGGACTGCGCGGTAATGTCTGGCGCACACAGGATTTCGGCGCGACCTGGCAGCAGATCCAGACCGGCGTATCGGTTGGCCTGTTTGGCCATACGGTGCTGCCCGACGGCACGATCATCATCGTGGGACAGGGTGGGCTGATCCTCGAGTCTCATTATCAGGGGGCAACCTTCACCATCGTTCAGGATAACAAGGGCAACAATCTGACCTCCGTTCTACCGCTCGCCGATGGACGGTTGCTGACCGCCGGGCTGGGCGGGATCAAGCCGATTGAATTTGCAGGCGCAGGAGAGAAAAAATGATCGTCGAGCGTCGTACCACTTCTTCCGGATTCCGGCGTTTCGTCGATCTTTGCGCGGATTTCCTGATTGCCTACCGCCGTGTGCTGTTGACCGTTTTCGTTGCCATGACACTGGGTTTTGGTTATTCGGCTTCGAAGATCGCGCTCGATCCGGGGTTCCTCAAGATGATCCCGATGACACATCCGTACATGCAGACCTTCGAGAAATACATGTTCACCTTCCCGGGGGCGAACCAGTTGATGATCAACGTCCACTGGAAGGGTGAAGGCGACATCTACAACAAGGAATTTCTGGACACCCTGCGGAAAGTGACCGATGCCACCTTCTTCACCTCCGGCGTCCAGCGCAGCAAGCTGCAATCCCTGTTTACGCCCAATGTGAAATATGTCGAGGTGACGGAAGACGGCTTCCGGGGGGATGTGGTCGTTCCGGCACAGTTCTCCTCGGATAACCCGCAAGATCTGGAGCAGGTCAGGCTCAATGTCACCCGTTCCGGCGTCGTTGGCCGCCTCGTGTCGACCGATCTCAAGTCAGCCATGGTTTCGGCTGAACTGAGAGAGACAGATCCCGACCATCCGGATCAGCACCTCAATCTTTATGAAGTCTCCAAAAAGATGGAGGAAATCCGCCAGAAATACCAGACGCCCAACGTCGATATCGGCATCATGGGCTTCACCATGCTGGTGGGCGAAGTGGTGGCCGGCCTGCTGGGCGTGTTTGTCTTCTTTGGGATCGCCTTCGTTATCACTGCCGTTTTGCTTTATCTCTACTGCCGCTCCCTGAAGCTGACGGTCGTGGCCTTGATGGTCGCCCTGTTGCCCGTGGTCTGGCTGCTGGGTCTGTTGCCTCTCCTGAAAATGGGGATCGACCCGATTTCCATGCTGGTTCCCTTCCTGATTTTCTC
>CAZFPI010000045.1:0-2499 GCA_964521075.1 uncultured Sterolibacterium sp. | reverse complement strand
ACCAACAAGATGATGCTGCCCATCGTCTTGTCCCACCTCAGCCTGGAAAAATCGGCCATGAAGGCGACGACCATGGACGGAGTTGGCAAGCATCCGCTGTGGTGGCGTCTGTCAGTCTTTACCCAGCCCAAGCCTGCCCTGGCGATTTTCGCCATTGCCACCGTCCTGCTGGCGGTAGGGGTGGTGGAATCGCGCAAACTGCAGATTGGTGATATTGGCATCGGCTTCCCGGAACTACGCCAGGGCTCGCGTCTGAACAAGGACACCAAACAGATTGCGGACAACTATCTGATCGGGACGGATGTCCTGACGGTGATTGCCGAAGTCCAGAATCTCAAGGAAGGCTGCCTGGATTACCCGGTGATGAATACCCTCGAACGCTTCGAGCTTTACATGCGCGGCGTCGATGGCGTTCAGTCCGTCATCAGCGCGCCGACCATCGGCAAGGTGGTCGTGGCCGCGCAAAACGAAGGCAATCCGCGCTGGGGTGCCATCGGCCGCAGCTACGAAGCCTTGCGCCAGGGTGGCCGCGCCTATGATCCTGAATATGGCATCAACACCGAAGCCTGCCAGGCCATCCAGGTCATGGTCTTCCTCAAGGATCACAAGGGGGCCACGCTGGCTCACGTTGTCGAGGAAATCAAGAAATTCACGGGGGCGAAGGAAAACCGGAGCGACCATGTAACCCTGAAACTCGCCGGGGGCAACGCTGGCGTCATGGCCGCGACGAACGAGGCCGTCGAGCATGCCGAAATCACCATGCTGCTCGCCATCTTCGGGGCTATCTCGCTCTTGTGTCTGATTACCTTCCGTTCGTGGCGCGCGGCCCTGTGCATCATCGTGCCGCTGACACTGGTTTCCATCCTCTGTAATGCCCTGATGCCGGCTTTGGGCATCGGCCTCAAGGTCGCCACACTGCCGGTGATCGCGCTGGGTGTGGGTGTGGGCGTGGATTACGGTATTTATCTGTTCGAGCGCATCCAGCATCAGATGGAGCATCTGGGCAATGACCTTCGTACGGCCTTCTACGAAGCCATGTGCCAGCGCGGGACGGCGGCCGTCTTTACCGCCATCACCATGTCCATCGGTGTGGGAACCTGGGCTTTCTCAGCACTCAAGTATCAGGCAGACATGGGCTTGCTGCTGGCCTTCATGTTCCTTGTCAATGTGCTCGGGGCGATTTTCTTCCTTCCCGCCCTGGCCGCCTGGCTCAATATGCCCTCGGGCCAGAGCGATACGACGGATATGGACACCCCGACGATTGAAGCCACGGGGAGCTGAAGGGGAGATATTCATCCTTCAGGGATAAGAAAAAAACAGGGGCGTGAGATTCATGCCCCTGTTTTTTTTATCCCATTTTGCTGCCGGTCTTTTGGAGGCGGGAGCCGCCCGGCCTGTCTGTTCAGCCCGTTAGCCCAGTTTCAGCCGTTGCCAGATTTCTGTCGTCAGGCCCGCCTGGTTGAGCGTGTAGAAATGAAGGCCAGGCGCGCCGCTCTTGAGCAGACGCTCGCACATTGCGGTAACGACATCGAGGCCGAAGGCGCGGATCGATTCCGTGTCGTCGCCGAAGGATTCCAGCCGCTTGGACAGCCAGCGTGGAATTTCCGCGCCGCAGTTGCCGGCGAAACGCGCGAGATTGCTGTAGCTGGCAATCGGCATGATGCCGGGGACGATGGGGATGCTGATTCCCGATTTCCGGGCGGCCTCGACAAAATGGTCATAGGCATCCGCGTTGAAGAAAAATTGGGTGATGGCCGTGTTTGCGCCTGCATCCACCTTGCGCTTGAAGGCTTCCAGATCAGCCGCTGCGGAGCGTGCCTGCGGGTGGACTTCGGGGTAGGCAGCGATTTCGATGTGGAACCAGTCGCCGGTTTCGCTCCGGATGAATTCGACCAGCTCGTTCGCGTAGGAAAACTCGCCTGCGACGGCCATGCCCGAGGGTAGGTCGCCGCGCAAGGCGACGATGCGGCGAATGCCAGCCGACCTGTACTGGGCCAGGATGGCGCGCAGGTTCTCGCGCGTCGAGCCGATGCAGGAAAGATGGGGCGCGGCCTGATGGCCTTCAGCTTGCATTTCCAGAACGGTTTCCAGGGTGCGGTCGCGCGTTGAGCCTCCCGCGCCAAAAGTGCAGGAGAAAAATGCCGGCTTGAGTTGTGAAAGCTGGGCGCGTACGGCACGCAGCTTGATGACGCCTTCCGGTGTCTGCGGCGGGAAAAATTCCATGCTCAGGCTCAGATTTTGCGAGGATTCCCGCTGGCCATGAGCCGGAAGAGAGGGTGAGGGATTCATTGCAGTGTCGGAGTTTTGATGGGGTTGATGATGGACATGGCCCATGGGTTTTCGTCACCCCGGCGAAAGCGACCGAAGGAAATGCCCTTGGGTTGCGGTATCCGGGGGTTCTCGCAGACAGGTCAATGGCAGCAGGTCAATAGCGATAGCTGTCCGGCTTGTACGGCCCGTTTTTCGGCACACCGATGTAGGTGGCCTGGGCGTCGGTGA
>CAZFPI010000044.1:0-21240 GCA_964521075.1 uncultured Sterolibacterium sp. | reverse complement strand
GCGCTGCATCTGGTAGAACGGGCCTTCATCGTGCTGCAGGCCCAGCCACTGCATGCCATCGAGAATGGCTTGTACCGCCTCCGGCGTCGAACGGGCGACATCGGTATCCTCGATACGCAAGATGAACTCCCCCCCGTGGCGACGGGCATAAGCCCAGGAAAACAAGGCAGTGCGCGCGCCGCCGATATGAAGAAAACCAGTCGGGCTGGGGGCAAAACGGGTGCGGATTTTCATGGGAAATGGAAAGGCGGAAAAATGAAATGATTAAACACGGATTCTAGCCGGACTGCCCCACCCGGCAGGCTGATAAATTAATCAGCGTGTCCCTATATTCGCGCGCCAGAACGGGCAGGGGCAGGGGCGAAAAATGTTTCGCCCCTACGGGTTCCGACGAAGCCCGGGCGGAAACCGGGAAATTGTGTCTTGTTCCGTAGTTGCACGGGCGGAAGGCCAGCCGCCACCATGCAGAACGAAGCGATGTAGGGGCGAAACATTTTTCGCCCCCCGCAGGGTTCCGACGAAGCCCGGGGAATATTGGGCTGCCTTTGACCTTCTCCCAACAAAAAGCCCGCCTCGAAGAGGCGGGCTTTGGGGATTCCGGGGATTCCAGCCGTTACCGGAGGAACCCTGGGGAATCTTAGCTGCAGTTCTTCGGCTTGTACTTGGTGGTCAAGTTCGAGGTGCAAACCCAGCTGCCAGCAGCGGGGTCGAAGGTCAGCGTAATCGTCTTGCCGTTCCATTCGGTGGCGTGTCCTGCCTTGCCGGTGCAGACGATCGTCGTCCCCGTCACGGAAGGCGTGCAGAAGGTCGGGCCGGTCGCCGTAATGCCGATGAAGCCGTCATCGGTCGTAACCAGCGAGGGGGTACGGCCATTCAACACGGCATCCTGGAAGCCTGTCTTGGCCGAGGCGATTTCAGACAGACCGGCAGCCGCATTCGATTTGATCGTGTAATCCTGATAGGCCGGCAGAGCGACAGCGGCCAGAATGCCGATGATGGCTACGACGATCATCAGTTCGATCAGGGTGAAGCCTTGTTGAACTTTACGCATGATGTTTCTCCTTTTCGGTGAGTAGTAACAGCGTCTGCTGCCACTTGCTTTCCATTAAGCAACCCTCATGCCAAGTTTTTATTTCATTGTTTTTACTGTGTTTTCTGTCTAATCGACGGCTTTCAAAAGCCCGCCATCAAAATATGCACTGTCATTAAAACGCACAGAGTGACAATTTTCGTCAGTTCTTTTCCACCACGGCAACGCGGTTTCCGAGGGCGCAGAAAAGTTCATAGCTGATGGTTTGTGCGGCCTGGGCGACTTCATCCGCCGGCAGGCCTTCTCCCCATAGGGTCACGGGCGAGCCGACCGCTGCCTGCGGCAGCTCGCTTAGATCGACGCAGAGCTTGTCCATCGACACCCGCCCGAGGGTGCGTGTACGCTGGCCGGTAACGAGGACGGGCGTGCCCGTGGGAGCATGGCGAGGGTAGCCGTCGGCATAGCCGCAGGCGACGACGCCAATACGCATTGGGCGATCGGCCACAAACTGGCCGTTATAGCCCACACGTTCTCCCGCAGCCAGCGTTCGCACGGCGATCAGCTCGCTGCCCAGTGTCATCACCGGCCGCAGGCCGAGGGCCATCGCGGTTTTTCGTTGCGGATAGGGAGATGCGCCGTAGAGCATGATGCCGGGCCGGGCCCAGTCGGCGCGGGCCTGCGGGTAGCGCAGCAGAGCGGCGGAATTGGCCAGGCTCAAGGTGCTGACAGAGTCCGGGGAGGAAGGGGATGACGCCGTGACAAATCGCGCCAGCCGCGACATTTGCCCGGCAATGGCTTCCTGTTCTTCGTCACTGCCTTCGGCGTCGGCATCGGAAAAATGGCTCATCAGGGTGATGCCTGCTGTCTGGTTCGAGCTTTTCAGGGCATTCAGTGCCCCGGCGAGTTCGTCGACTTCCAGCCCCAGCCGGTTCATGCCGGTGTTGAGTTTGAGATACACAGGCAGGCGCACCGGCAGACGGGCGTCGATCAGGGCCTGAATCTGGGCCCGGGAATGCAGGACGGGCGTCAGGCGATATTCCGCGAATAGCGGGAGTTCGTCGGCCTGATAAAAACCTTCGAGCAGCAAAATGGGCTGGCGTATGCCCGCTTCCCTGAGGGCAATTGCACCTTCGAGTTCCACCAGGGCGAAGCCGTCGGCGGCGGGTTCGTGGGCCAGGGCACGGGCACATCGCAAGAGGCCGTGCCCGTAAGCATTGGCCTTGACGACGGCCCAGCAGTGCGCCGTCCCTGCCGACTCACGCGCAACGGTGTAATTGTGGCGCAGGGCAGACAGATCGAAAGTGGCGCGAAGCGGGCGCGTCATGGGGGGTCATGCCACCACAAGGCAGCCGAGTTTTTCAGCGGCAAAGGAGACGAAGCACTCGACCAGGCGGGATCGGAATTTTTCGCGCGGATAAACCATGGAGAGGGTTCGGGTTAGTCGCGGCCTGAGGGGAATAGCCCGCAAGATCCCGAGACGGTGGGCCTTCGCCACCGAAGCGCGTGAGGCAATGGCAAAGCCCAGACCGGTTTCGACCACCCCGTTGAGCGATACGGGGCTGCCCATTTCCATGACGAGATTCAATGCCTCCAGACTCAAGCCGGCACGTTGCAGGTAGGCTTCCGTGCATTCACGCGTCCCCGAGCCGGGCTCCCGGCTGATGTAGGGGTATTCCAGCAGCTGCTCAGGTGTGACTTCGCGGTAACGCGCCAGGGGGAAATCCGGATTGCAGACGACCTGAAGCTCATCTTCACAGCAACTTTCGGTGTGCAGTGTCGGGCGGGAGGACGGGGCTTCGACAAAGCCCAGATCAAGAAAATGCTCCGCCACGCGGGTTTCGATGGTTTCGGAATTGGCTACGACCAGATGCGGCTGCACCTTGGGGTAGCGCGATTTGAATTCGCCCAGGATGCGCGGCAGCATGAATTCGGCAATGGTGGTACTGGCCCCGACCATGAGAGATCCGCTCACTTCTCCGGTCATCTCGGCAATACGTACATCCAGTTCATCCCCCAGGCCGAGGATTTTTTCGGCATAGGCCAGTGCCATTTCCCCCGCAGGCGTCAGGGTAATCTTGCCATGCCCCCGGTCAAACAGGCGGGTATTGAAGTGCTCTTCGAGTTGTTTGACCTGAAAAGTGACTGCCGGCTGGGTCATCAGCAGGGTTTCAGCCGCCTTGGTGAAAGAAAGCTGCCTCGCCACGGCATGAAACACCTGCAATCTGCGATCCGCCATGAATTGCCCTGCTTTTGAAATTTCCCAAGTCGGCTATTAAAACATATTTCATTGGTATAAGAAAGACTTATCCGGGGCTTGATCCGGGTTCGTCAGGGCTTATGGGGCACGGTCTACAGCCAGACATCCGTTCGGGTGGCGTCCTGCCTGTCTTCTTCCATCGCGATATTGCCGGCTTCCTCCAGGGCAAGCAGGATGGTGTCAAACTGTTCTTCGAACTGCAGGCCGATCTTGAAGAGTTCGAGCACCCTCTCCGCCGATGAGCGGACGACATCGCTCACGATCATCTCCTGATGCTGGCTCAAGCCCAGCTTGTAATACATGTTCTCGACATGGTCTGCCATGCTGTCGAGTTCAGCCCGGGTTTGGGATTGTTGTTGCCGGTATTGCTCCCGCAAGATTGTCACGGAATCCCGGCTGGCGCGGGCCAGCTCCTGCATTTTCCGGGCCCGGTCGACGATTTCCATCCGGGCAGCAATGCCTTCTGCCGCCGCCTGGGCCGCTTCGGCAACCACAGCCGCATAGTCGCGAATGCGGCCGGACAAGGCTTCGTCGTCCAGGGGCATGTTGGTGACGAGCAAGGAGATGTTGTCGTAATTCACGATCATCCGGCTGCGAAACTGGAACAATCGCTCCATTTTGCTCGACTGGTCGAGAATGGATTGTTCCAGCGGTGTGGCCTCTCCTTCGGCTGTCAGGGTTCGTGTTTCTTGCGGAACGCGCAGCTGAACGACGCTTCGGCAGCCGTAAGCCTTCAGTGAAGAGATCACGAGGCTCGCCAGGGATTCCAGCGTCTGGTATCCCAGCAGGCTGCGAAGAAATTTTTGTATGCTGCCCATTTCATCGAGACTGGTGAGCGCGACACTGGTGCTTTCCTCGGCAGAATGCTTTTCCTGCTTCAAGCCCACCAGAGCCTGCCGGGTGCGTTGCGCGATGTTCACCTTGCGGATCAGCTCCGCCGACTCCAGCGGTTTGGCGATGAAATCCGTCCCCCCTGCGTCGTAGCAGGCCAGCCGTGAATCGAGGTCGTCATGGCTGGAAACGAAGATGATCTGGATTTCGTCATATCCGGCGGCGCGAATGCGCCGACAGACTTCGTACCCCTCGATATCGCCCAGCTCGATGTCAAGCAAGAGCAGATCAGGCAAAACAGACACCGGCTTGCCCGGTTCGAACAAGGCCAGGCAGGCCCGGCCGGAAGCACATTCGAGGGATCGGAATCCCGCATTCGTGAGTGACATTTCCGCCATGTCGCGGCAAAAAGCCTCGTCATCGACAATGCCGACCAGAAAATCGTTTTCGCTCATCGCTGCTGCCCATTCAGAGTTGGCAAATCGTGTTGCATCGCTGCTCCTTTGTTATGAGTGTACTGGTCAATTCCTCAGCCCGGCCTCGTCATTTTCCCGGCGCGCCTTCCAGAAAATGAACTCTCCGGCAGGCATCGGCCTGGCGACGAAATATCCCTGAACCGTGTCGCAGCCTGCTTTCGCCACGACATCCCAATCCTCCCGGGTTTCAACACCTTCGGCAACGACCTTGAGCTGAAAAGTTCGCGCCAGATGCACGCTGGATGACAGGATGACGTGCGCCAAAGGATCATTCGCCACGCCGTGCACGAAAGCGCGATCAACCTTGAGTTCGGTAAACGGCAGACGCTTCAGGCTGTCCAGCGTGGAAAACCCTGTCCCGAAATCGTCGATGGATAAACCGAACCCTTTCAGCCGCAGGCGGGCGATAACATCCAGGCTCGTTGCCTGATCGTCCATGAGACGGCTCTCCGTCAGCTCCAGTACAACGTCTCCGGGAGAGACGCCAGCATCGGACAGGATCTGGCCAAAGGTTTCCGGAAGTTTCAGGTGCCGAAGATTATCCATGGAAACATTGACGGAAAGCGCGAGGCAATGGCCTTCTTTTTGCCATTGTCCCAACTGGAACACGCTCTTTCGCAATATCGCCAGCGTGACTTCGTCGATCAGCCCATGCTCCTCGGCGACAGGAATAAAGGTGCTCGGGCCGATAATGCCATGCACCGGATGACGCCAGCGGGCCAGGCATTCTGCCCCGACCACAACACCTGTGCCGATATCAATCTTGGGCTGAAAATAAACCTCGATGCGGTCATCCGACAAGCCTTCGCGCAATTCTTCGACCGTCAACGCTTCGATGGGCGAGGAGATGCCGACAGGATTCCGCTTCAGACGCCCAACCTTGGACAAGGCACTGGACAAGGCATCCGGAGAAGCCGGTTTTTCAAAAACGCCCAGCAAGTCGAGACCATGCTCACGCATCAACTCCGCGACGGTCTTGAGTACCGCGCCTTGCGCGCCGGAGAGCAGAATCACACCGCCCCGATACTGCAGCCCGGCGATATGCCGCAAGAATTCGACACCATCCATGCGCGGCATGTTCAGGTCGCAGATCAACACATCGGGCCGTTTTTCCAGTGAGCGATACAAAGCCAGCCCTTCCACGCCATCCCGGGCATGATGAATATCGTGAATACCGAAATTGTGCAGGATATTACCGACGAACTCGAAATGAAAAGACTCATCATCCACCATCAGCACACACAGGGAAGCCACCGGATGAACAGGCAGCCCTGACTCTGCCGTGTTCGTCGGCATCGACGAAAAATTCTGCAGGCAACGATCGACACGTCGGCGGATTTCTTCCAGCAGAGCGCGCAAACTGGCAACGAGCAGGCCTGTCTGCTCCCAGTCTGGCTCTCCGCTGCCAACGCCTTCGAGCCTCTGGCAAGACTGCGCGAAACGCTCCGCACCAACGGTTCGTGCCGGAGCCTTGATACGATGCGCCAAAGACGCCAGGGATGCCGCATCCTTCGAACATAACGCCGCCTCGATTTCAGGCATGACCGTCATGGCAGATTCGATGAATTTGAGAGCCAGCCGCCGGACATCCCCGGGTTTGTTCGACACGCGATGCGCCAGAACACCAAGATCGATCCATTCGGGATCATTGGCAGGAGACAGGCGCGGATCATCCGCAACAAGCTCGGCCGATCCCTCGGCAGCAGCAGCGGCAGGTAATGGAGCCTGCCGGGTTGCCGGAGCATTTTCCTGCAGACGTGACACATTACGGGCAAAAACCTCTGCCAGTGAGCCAGCTCCCTGCTCAATGCCCGTGACTTTCGCCACATGTTTGCCCGCATCATCCATCACACAAAGAATGCAGCGCGCCGACTGCCCCGGAATATCAGCAATGGACAGGGAAATCCTCACCTGACAAGATGTCCCGTCCGGACGGCGCACAGCCACACGCATCCGGGTGACCGCCCCCGGAGGAGAGCTTCTCGACAAGCGAAACACCGCCTTGCGGCAATGCTCGTGGTCATCGGGCAAAAGACGCTGCCAATGCAGCGTGCTCAACTCTTCCTTGTCCCGCCCGAAGATCTGCACACAACGCCGGTTCGCCTCGAGAACGAAGCCCGTGTGATAGTCGACGAGTATCACCCCCAGCGGTAAATGCGAAAAAACAGCCTGAAACCCGGCGGGCTCAGCTGCCCGGGCAGCCACCCCGTGTGAACCCGCCCTGCCCCGTGGCAGAAAATGCCACAACCACCATCCACCCGAAAACCCGGCAGCAAGGCCGGATAGCCAGAGAAATCCATGACTGAAAACCGTATCGCCCATGATATGCACATACCTCCTGACAACCACGGAAACCCCAGCCCGACAAAAATTGTCGGGAAATGATTACATCATCATATTAGCACCGGGATGCAGGATGGATGCCTGGAAGCATTGAAAAGTCCAAGGCATCAACAATGGTTCCAGGGCAATCGCATTTGAAACTTCCCCACCCCGTAGGGGCGAATCATCATTCGCCCCGAACCCCATTCGCTTCGACCCCCCTTCGCACGATGCTTCGACGTGCAGCTTCATTTTCAACCCTGCCGGGACTCGCCCCACCTCTACGGGTGGCTCCGCCCTGCGGGCTCCTGCCGGCGGGCGCAATCAATCATCGAAAATCAAATGCGATTGCCCTGACAATGGTTCCACCAAAGCAAAACATGCCTCAAAATACCGGGGTTTTGCCAATGCCCCCCGCGAGAACGGGACGACGGACGCCATGAATACCACCGACTTATCCGCGCACACGCCCATGATGCGCCAGTATCTTGGCCTCAAAGCCCAGCATCCGGATTTGCTGCTGTTTTACCGCATGGGAGATTTCTACGAACTTTTTTATGACGATGCGGAAAAAGCCGCGCGCCTGCTGGATATCACGCTAACCCGGCGGGGCCAGTCTGCCGGGCAAGCGATTCCGATGGCGGGTATTCCTTACCACGCCGTTGATGGCTACCTCGCCCGCCTGGTGAAGCTGGGCGAATCGGTGGCGATCTGTGAGCAGATAGGCGATCCGGCCACCAGCAAGGGGCCGGTGGAACGTGCCGTAACGCGCATCGTCACGCCCGGAACCCTGACCGACGCGGCCTTGCTCGACGACCGGCGAGACAGCCTGCTGCTGGCAGTAAACCTGACGCGTTCGCGGGCGGGCCTGGCCTGGCTGAATCTGGCCAATGGGGATTTTCACGCGCTGGAATGCGCGTCCGACGCGCTGCCCGCACAGTTTGAACGGCTTCGTCCGGCTGAAATCCTGATGGCTGATGGTTTGCGTAACCCGCTGCCGGGGCTGGATTTTCTGCGGGAATCGGCCATCCGCCGTCTGCCTGACTGGCACTTTGACGCGGCTGCGGCCACACGTCTTTTGTCCGACCACTTCGGCACGCGCGATCTGGCGGCTTTTTTGCCGGATGAAGAGGAAACGGCAGATGCCTTTGCGCTGGCCCTGGGTGCAGCGGGAGCACTTTTTCAGTACGCCCACGCCACCCAGCGACAAGCCCTGGCCCATGTAACCGGGCTGAAAGTGGAATCTCCCCGCGAATTTTTACGTCTGGATGCGGCCACGCGCCGGAATCTCGAAATCACCGAAACGCTGCGCGGCGAATCCTCGCCAACCCTGCTATCCCTGCTCGACACCTGCGTAACCAGCCCGGGCTCACGCTGGTTGCGCCATTGCCTGCACCACCCTCTGGCCAACCAGCAGGAGGCGGCCTTGCGGCACGAAGCCGTGGCAGATCTTCTCGGCGAGGAGCAAGAACACATCCGCCCCGTACGCGAAGCCTTGCGCCCCATCGCCGACATCGAACGTATCGCGGCCCGCATCGCCCTGAGAAGTGCACGGCCACGTGATTTATCCTCCCTCAGGGACAGCCTGGCCGCCCTGCCTGATCTGCAGCAGACACTGGCCGGAACGGGCTCGCCCCTGCTCGCCACCCTCCGGAACGACCTGCTGACGCCAGAAACCCGGGCAGCGGGAGAATGGCTGCACCAGGCATTGCGCCCAGAACCTGCGGCGGTACTGCGTGAAGGCGGGGTCATCAACGATGGCCACGATGCCCGGCTCGATGAGCTGCGCGGACTGCAGAATAATTGCGGAGAATTCCTGATCGAACTCGAATCCCGGGAAAAGGCACGAACGGGCATCGGCACACTCAAGGTCGAATTCAACAAGGTGCATGGCTTCTATATTGAAGTCAGCCACGCCAACACCGACAAGATTCCGGAGGATTACCGCCGCCGCCAGACACTGAAAAACGCCGAGCGATACATTACGCCCGAGCTAAAAGCCTTTGAAGACAAAGCACTTTCGGCCAATGAACGCGCGCTCGCCCTGGAAAAGCAGCTCTACGATGCCCTGCTCGACACACTCGCGCCACATATCCCCGCGCTGCAACGCATCAGCCGCGCCGTGGCCTTGCTCGATGGCCTTGCCACCTTTGCCGAGGCGGCCCGGCGGCTCGATTACTGCCGCCCCGAATTCCAGCGCGCCCCCGGCATTCAGCTCGAAGCCAGCCGCCATCCCGTCGTCGAAACCCAGGTCAGGGACTTCATCGCCAACGACCTGCAACTCTCCGCCACACGGCGCATGCTGCTCATCACCGGCCCGAACATGGGCGGAAAATCCACCACCATGCGTCAGGTGGCACTCATCGTCCTGCTGGCGCATTGCGGCAGTTTCGTCCCCGCAAAATCCGCCCGGATCGGCCCGATCGACGCCCTTTACACGCGCATCGGCGCTTCGGACGACCTGGCCTCTGGCCGCTCGACTTTCATGGTCGAAATGACGGAAGCAGCCGCCATCCTCCATGGCGCAACCGATCAATCGCTCGTATTGATGGACGAAATCGGCCGTGGCACCTCGACATTTGACGGTATGGCCCTGGCCTTTTCCATCGCCCGGCATCTGATCGAAAAAAATCACGCCCTGAGCCTGTTTTCGACCCACTATTTTGAACTCACCCGCCTCGCGCACGACTACCCGGAATGCGCCAACGTGCATCTGGACGCCGTCGAGCACGGTCATCGCATCGTCTTTCTGCATGCGCTGGAAGACGGCCCGGCAAGCCAGAGCTACGGCATCCAGGTCGCAGCCCTGGCCGGCATTCCTGGCAGCGTCATCCGGGATGCCAAACGTCGCCTCGTGACACTGGAAAATAATGAACTCACCCAGCGGGCCGATAACCCGCAACCCGATTTGTTCGCAGCCCCCGCCCCCTGCCGGGATGAAGCTCCGCCTGGCCTGGAACCGCACCCCCTGCTGGATGCCGTGCGCGCCATCGACCCTGACGCCCTCAGCCCGCGCGAGGCACTGAACGAACTCTACCGACTACATCTGCTGGCCAACGAATGAGCCGCCACTCGGTTATAATTTCGCTCTTTTTGTTTTGGAGTTTCCCATGCCCATCTACGCCTACCGTTGCAACAGTTGCGGTCACGCGGCAGATGTCCTGCAGAAAATGAGCGATCCCGTGCTCACCACCTGCCCGGCCTGCCATGCTGAAACCTATGCCAAGCAACTCACCGCCCCCGGTTTCCAGCTCAAGGGTAGCGGCTGGTACGCTACCGACTTCAAAGGCGGCGGCACTTCCTCCCCTGCGCCGGAAAGCAGCCCGGAAAGTGCTTCCCTCCCCCCTTGCCAGGGAGGCAGCGGCGGCTGCGGTTGCCACTAAAACCGCCACCCGGCCCGGACGACGACCTTGCTGAAAAAATACTTCATCACCGGACTACTGATCTGGATACCCCTGGCGATCACCGTCTGGGTGCTGGCGATGATCGTCCGTCTCATGGACCAATCCCTGCTGCTGCTGCCGGAAGCCATCCGCCCCGAAACGCTGATGGGCATGTACATCCCCGGCATCGGTGCGATCCTCACTCTGCTGGTGGTGCTGGCCAGCGGCGTGGTGACGACCAACATCATCGGCCAGCGTCTGGTGCGTTTCTGGGAGGGTGTTCTGGCGCGCATTCCCGTCGTCAAGTCGATCTACTACAGCGTCAAGCAGATCAGCGACACCCTGTTTTCCGGTAGCGGCGAAGCCTTCCGCAAGGTGCTGCTGGTGCGCTACCCCCACCCCAACGCCTGGTCTGTCGCCTTTCTCACCAGTACCCCGGCGGCCACCATCGCCGACAACGTCGATGAAGAACATATCGGCGTCTTCATCCCGACCACACCCAGCCCCGTCAATGGCTTCTTCTTTTTTGTGAAGAAAAGCGACACCATCGAGCTCGACATGAGCGTCGACGAAGCCCTGAAATACATCATTTCCATGGGCGTCGTCGCTCCTGCCGCCCCAGTTTCCCTGTCCACCAGCCAAAACGGCGAACGCCCTTCCGGCCACGCCCTGAACGGTTAATTCTTCGGCCCACATTTCTCACCGGCTCTGCCGGTTTCTTTCTTCAGCGATTCACGGAACACACATCATGCGAACCCACTACTGCGGCCAGGTCAACGCCAGCCATGTCGATCAGATCGTCACCCTTTGCGGCTGGAACCATCGCCGCCGCGACCACGGCGGCGTCATCTTCATTGACCTGCGTGACCGCGAAGGTCTGGCGCAGGTGGTCTGCGACCCGGATCGCCCCGAGATGTTCAAGGTCGCCGAAGAAGTCCGCAACGAATATGTGCTCAAGATCACCGGCAAGGTGCGCCGCCGCCCGGCCGGAACGGAAAACCCCAACCTGCCCTCGGGCGAAATCGAAATCCTCTGTCAGGATATCGAAGTGCTCAATGCCGCCGTCACCCCGCCCTTCCAGCTCGACGAGGACAACCTCTCCGAGAATGTGCGCCTGACCCATCGCGTCATCGACCTGCGCCGCCCGCAGATGCAAAAAAACCTGATGCTGCGTTACAAGACCGCCATGTCCTGCCGCCGCTTCCTCGACGACCAGGGCTTCATCGACATCGAAACGCCGATGCTCACCAAATCCACCCCCGAAGGCGCGCGCGATTACCTCGTGCCCTCGCGCGTCCATCCCGGCCAGTTCTTCGCCCTGCCCCAGTCGCCCCAGCTCTTCAAGCAGCTCCTGATGGTGGCCGGCTACGACCGCTACTACCAGATCGTCAAATGCTTCCGCGACGAAGACCTGCGCGCCGACCGCCAGCCCGAATTCACCCAGATCGATATCGAAACCTCCTTCCTGGATGAAACGCAGATCACCGCGATGATGGAAAAGATGATCTGCACCGTCTTCCGCGAAGCCCTCGGCACGGAGCTGCCCGGCCCCTTCCCGCGCATCACCTATGCCGAAGCCATGCGCCGCTACGGCTCCGACAAGCCCGACCTGCGCGTGACGCTGGAGCTCACCGAGCTCACCGATGTGGTGAAGGATGTCGGCTTCAAGGTGTTCAGCGGCCCGGCCAATGACGCCAATGGCCGCGTGGCCGGCCTGCGGATTCCCGGCGGTGCGGCCCTCACGCGTGGCGAAATCGACGCCTATACCGAGTTCGTCAAAATCTACGGAGCCAAGGGCCTGGCCTACATCAAGGTCAACGACGCATCGCAGCCGAATGAAACCGGCCTGCAATCGCCCATCGTCAAGAATCTTCACGAAGCCGCGCTGAAAACCATCCTCGAGCGCACCGGCGCGCAAAGCGGCGATCTCATCTTCTTCGGCGCGGACAAAGCCAAGGTGGTCAATGACGCCCTGGGCGCGCTGCGCGTCAAGCTCGGCCACGAGAAAAACTACCTCACGGGCGAAGCCTGGCGTCCGCTGTGGGTCGTCGATTTCCCCATGTTCGAATACGACGAAGAAAACAAGCGTTGGGCCGCCTGCCACCACCCCTTCACCTCCCCCAAGGATGGCCACGAAGACCTGCTGGAGTCCGACCCCGGTGCTTGCCTGGCCAAGGCTTACGACCTCGCGCTCAACGGCTGGGAAATCGGCGGCGGCTCGGTGCGTATCCACCGCGAAGCCGTACAAAGCAAGGTCTTCCGCGCGCTGGGCATCGAAGCCGAAGAAGCCCAGGCCAAGTTCGGCTTCCTGCTCGACGCGCTCAAATACGGTGCGCCCCCGCACGGTGGCCTGGCCTTTGGCCTGGATCGCATCGTCACCATGATGGCCGGGGCCGAGTCCATCCGCGATGTCATCGCCTTCCCCAAGACCCAGCGCGCCCAGTGCCTGCTCACCGACGCTCCCTCGAATGTCGACGAAAAACAGCTGCGCGAACTGCACATCCGCCTGCGTCAGAAGGTGGAAACGCAAGTCGAAGTCGGCAAGAGCTAAGTCGCGGTCAAGGCTCCCATGCGCCGTCTGCTGCTCGTCTTCTGGCTCACCGCCCTGATCGGGCTGGGGCTGGGTGCGAACCCCGCGCTGGCGCGCGGGCAGCACGGCACACCCCCTTCAGCCGGAAGCCCCGGCTGGGTCGACCCCATCGACCTGCCCGAAGAGGCGCGCGCCACCTTGCGCCTCATCGAACAGCGCGGCCCCTTTCCTTACCCGCGAGACGGCATCGTCTTCGGCAATTACGAGAACCTTCTCCCCGCGCAACCGCGTGGCTATTACCGCGAATACACCGTTCCCACACCCGGTATCCGCCACCGGGGAGCGCGCCGCATCGTTCATGGCGGCGAAGCCCATAGCGGCGAGAACTACTACTCCGCCGATCATTACCGCAGCTTTCGCAGGATACGCCCATGACCTCTGCGCCCTCTGAACGGCAGCAGCAACTCGAACGTACCTTCGCCAGCGTGGCGCACACCGGCGTCTACCACCTGCCTGCCGGAGGGTCCGCTGAAATCATTGCGGCTGCCGAAACCTGCGGTTTTCAGGTCTTTCGCGTCGACCTTTCCCGCGCCCGCGACAAGGAAGGGCTGCTGGCCGCCGTGGGCCGTGACATGGTTTTCCCGGAATGGTTTGGCGCGAACTGGGATGCGCTGGCCGACAATCTCGGCGATCTGGGCTGGCGTCCGGCCGAAGGCTATCTGGTCATCCTCGAACACAGCGACCGCATCAACGCACGGGGGCACGACGATTTCATCACCGCCTTGCAAATCTTCTCGGCTGCCGCCGAGGAATGGCGGGAGCGCAACATCGCTTTCTGGTGTCTGGTCGACATGCAAGCCGATGGCATCGCCTGCTTACCCGGCCTGTAGATTCCCCGCGCAGCCATGCCCGGCACGAAAAACCCCGTTTCAGCCCTGATCCTGATCCACAGCCCGCAGCTGGATATTTTGCTGCTCGAACGCACAAGCCACCCGGGATTCTGGCAATCCGTCACCGGCAGCCTGGAAACCGATGAAACACCGCTGGCCGCCGCCTGCCGCGAAACCCATGAAGAAACCGGAATAGCCATCTCGCCAGACCAGCTCATCGACTGGCACTGGTCGAACCGCTACGAAATTTTCCACGAATGGCGGCATCGCTACCCGGCGGGCGTCACACACAATCTGGAACACGTTTTCAGCCTTTGCGTCCCCCGGGAAACACCCATTACCGTCTCCCCCCGGGAACACCTCGGCCATTGCTGGCTCCCCTGGCAAGAAGCGGCGAATCGCGTCTTTTCCTGGAGCAACCGCGACGCCATCCTGATGCTGCCCCGGCGATGACCGCTGGCTCAGGAGTTGCGAAAATTGGCCGCGACTTCCGCGACGAGCTTGTCCAGACAAGCCGGGCAATAACACCCCGCTGAATCATCACGCCCGCCCGCTTCCCGGAGCGGGCGATGAGGCAGATCAAAACACCAGCAATGCGCCTGCCCGGCCACCACACCGCAAACAAAGGGCTGCCCGCAGCGTTTGCAGAAAGTCTGCACCGGATCTGCTGCTCTGTCGGATCCGGCAGAGCCGGAAAATCTGGATGTGCTGATTTTTCTACTCCAGGCGCACCAGCTGCTTGCCAAGATTCTCGCCACGCAGCAGGCCGATCAATGCGGACGGGGCATTTTCCAGCCCCGTCGTCACGGTTTCATGATAACGAAGCCGGCCAGCGGAAAGACAGGATTCGAGTTCAGCCAGCGCGACAGGCCAGCGTGACAGCATTTCGGTGATGATGAAACCTTGCAGCCGGATACGATTGACCAGCAGCAAGCCCAGATTGTGCAGGGGTTGAGGCGCGCTGTTGTATTGGGCGATCATGCCGCACAGCGCGATACGGGCATGGGCATTCATGCGGCCCAGCAGCATGTCGAACTGCTGGCCGCCGACATTCTCGAAAAGACAGTCAATGCGCTCCGGCGTCGCCGCCTTGAGGTGCTGCCAGAGGTTTTCTGCCTTGTAATCGAGGCAATCATCAAAGCCCAGCTCCTCAACGACATGACGACACTTGGCTGCCCCCCCCGCGATACCGACGACACGGCAGCCCTTCAGCTTTGCCAGCTGCCCGACAAGACTGCCCACCGCCCCCGCCGCCGCCGTCACCACCACCGTTTCACCTGCTTTCGGCTGGCAGATATCCATCAGCCCCACCCAGGCCGTCACGCCAGGCATGCCAAGCACGCCCAGATACGCCTGCAGGGGAAAGCGCGCGGTATCCACCTTTTGCAGGCCATCCCCCCGGCTGAGCGCGAATTCCTGCCAGCCCAGCCGCCCAACGACGGCATCCCCCACATGGAACCCGGCATGATTCGAGGCGATGACGATTCCCGCCGTACCGCCGAGCATGACTTCGTCCAAAGGCTGCGGCGGTGCGTAAGAACGCGCTTCATTCATGCGCCCGCGCATGTAAGGATCGAGCGATAACCAGTGGTTCCTCACCAGAAACTCCCCTGCCCCCGGCACAGGGACAGGCGTTTCGACGAGGCGGAAGTTATCCGGCGTCAGCCAACCCTGCTGCGGAGGGCGGCTGACCAGTAGAACCTGTCGATTCACGGCCATCAACGCTGAAAAGCGGTTCGCACTCAGTCAACGTGATAGTTCGGGGCTTCCTTGGTGATCTGCACATCATGCACATGGGATTCACGGATACCCGCAGCGGTGATCTCGACGAACTCAGCGCGGGCGCGTACGTCGTCGATGGTGGCACAGCCCACATAACCCATGGTCGCGCGCAAGCCGCCCATCAGTTGATGGATGACAGCACTCACCGAGCCCTTGTAAGGCACGCGGCCTTCGATCCCTTCGGGCACGAGTTTCTCGACGTTGGCATCGCTTTCCTGGAAGTAACGATCTGCCGCGCCCTCTTTCATCGCACCCAGACTGCGCAAGCCGCGATAAGCCTTGTAGGAACGCCCCTGATACAGCACGGTTTCACCCGGAGCTTCCTCCGTTCCGGCAAAGAGCCCGCCCAGCATCACGGCATTGGCACCAGCGGCGATAGCCTTGGAAATATCTCCGGAGTAACGGATGCCGCCATCGGCGATCATCGGCACACCGGTTCCGGCCAAAGCCGTGGCGACATTATCAATGGCGGTGATCTGGGGCACGCCAACCCCGGCCACGATGCGTGTGGTACAGATCGAGCCCGGGCCGATACCGACCTTGACGCCATCCGCGCCATGATCGACCAGCGCGCGCGCTGCGGCTCCCGTTGCGATATTGCCGCCGATGACTTCGACCTGGGGAAAATTCTGCTTGACCCAGCGAACGCGATCCAGCACACCCTGGGAATGACCATGCGCCGTATCGACGACCAGCACATCGACACCTGCCTCGACCAGCAATGCCGCCCGTTCCTCCGTCCCGGCCCCTACCCCCACAGCAGCCCCGACGCGCAAACGGCCATGGTCGTCCTTGCAGGCATTGGGGAATTTCGTGGATTTGACAATATCCTTGACGGTAATCAGGCCGCGCAGTTCGAAATCGTCATTCACGACCAGCACACGTTCCAGGCGATGTTTATGCATCAAGGCACGGGCATCATGCGGATTCGCACCTTCCTTGACGGTAATCAGCCGGTCACGAGGGGTCATGATGTTTTGCACCGGCTGATCCAGATTCGTCTCGAAACGCAGATCGCGGTTAGTCACGATCCCGACGACACGGCCATTCTCGACCACCGGCAGGCCAGAAAAACGGTGCTGGCGCGTCAAGGCCAGCACATCGCGCACCGACATGCTGGGCGGAACGGTGATGGGGTCTTTCAGTACACCGGATTCATGACGCTTCACCCGGGCGACTTCAATCGCCTGATTCTTCGGCGGCATGTTCTTGTGGATGATCCCGATCCCGCCTTCCTGCGCCAGGGTGATGGCCAGGCGTGACTCGGTCACGGTATCCATGGCAGCAGACACCAGCGGCATACGCAGGCAGATATTTCGGGTCAGCCGGGTTTCGAGGGAAACGTCTCGCGGCAAGATGGTGGAATGCGCGGGAACGAGCAGAACGTCATCGAACGTCAGTGCCTTGTGGAGAAGTCGCATCATTTATCCTTGATTCCAAAGGCGAGATTATACGCGATACCTTTGTTTCATTGCCTCTTTCACCCAGACATCGACATCTTGCCCCCCCTTGAAACCCGGCCAGCATTACGAAGATGAATTGCAGTGGCGAATCATTATCCCCCCCACTTTAACCAGCCTCCGGGCGGGCAGGCGACGATACTTCCGTTGCATATCACCAAGGACAGGGTAAGATGCATCCCTCCATTTCTTCACATACCCTTACATTCTGTAGGGAACGCACTGGTGAGACAGCGATGACAGTAACGACCCGGCGAACGGATGGAGGTAGCGGAGGTGGCGGAAATAGTGACAGCCACGGGACGCCCCCACTGCGCCGCCAGCTGCCAAGGATGCTGCTTGTCGCCGTCCTGTATTTTCTGGCCGGACAGCTCAGTTTCTCACTATCGGTATCACATGGCGTCGTCACCATGGTGGTTTTCATGGCCGAAGGCGTCTCTCTTGCGGCGGCTGTTCTCTGGGGGCCGCGCATCTGGCCGGGGATTTTCGTTGGACAGTTTTTCCTCGCCGCCAGCCAGGGGCTCAGCTGGCCGCTGGCGGCAGGCATCGCCTGTGTAAATAGTCTTGAAGCTGTCATCGGTGTCAGCCTGTTCCGGCGGCTGAAACTCCGGCCGGATCTTTCCAGCTTGAGAGACATTGCCCTGCTGCTGTCGATCATCGTCGCTGTTTTGCAACCCATCAGTGCCACGGGCGGAGTCCTGCTCTTGTGGAATGCCGGGCTGATCGGTTTCGACGATATCGATACAAACTGGCTATCGTGGTGGATAGGCAATTCCATCGGCCAGCTGATGGTCGCCCCCATGCTGCTGGCTACGGCGGCTCTGGATATGGGGCGGCGCATCCAGCGTCTCCGCCTGCTCGAAGTAGCCGGCCTGGCCCTGTTCAGCTGCGGCCTGGCCCTGCTGGGGCCGGAATTATCCAAAATGCGCTTCGGCCTCTGGCTGGCCGAGGGCATGATGATCGTCATTGCGATTCGCC
Source organism: uncultured Sterolibacterium sp. (assembly GCA_964521075.1). Classification (GTDB taxonomy): domain Bacteria; phylum Pseudomonadota; class Gammaproteobacteria; order Burkholderiales; family Rhodocyclaceae; genus Sterolibacterium. The sequence continues at coordinate 3,301 of CAZFPI010000044.1, read as the reverse complement.
ATGGCCTGCTGGGAGCCACCTTCGCCACCATGATCCAGGCCGTTTTCATGATCCAGCTCTCCCGGGCCGGAATGGGCCCTTTTTCTGGCCATACCGGCGTATCCGAGCTCAACTTCTTCCTGCTGCGCCTCATTTTCATCGGCCAGTTCGTCGCCCTCGTTTTTGTCGAGCGTCGGCAGGAAGAACGGAAAATGCGCCTGAGCCATGACCAGCTCACCCAGGCCCAGCAAATCGCCAATCTGGGGAGCTGGTCACTGAACTTGCAAACCTATCGACCCGAATGGTCCGAGGAGCTCTACCGCATTCTGGAACTCGACCCAGAAAATACCCGGCCCTCCCCCGGGGCATACCAGTCGCGGGTGCATCCAGAAGACCGGGGGCTGATTACCTCGACATTTCAGGAAGCCCTGACCAGCGGCCGCCCTTATGAATGTAATCACCGCCTGCTCTTTCCGGACGGACGGCTGAAGTTCGTTCGCGCCCGGGGCAACATCCGTTTCACCAGCGACGGCAAACCCCTTGTTTTCATCGGCACCATGCTCGACCTGACCCAGCTGCATGAGGCGGAGGAGCGTCTGCATCTGTACGCCCATATTTTCGAGCAAAGCAACGAAGCCATTGTCATCACCAGCACGGAAAACAACATCATCACCGTCAACCCGGCCTTTACCCGGCTGACGGGCTACACACTGGCGGAGGTTGCTGGCCGTAATCCGCGAACACTGGCCTCGGGCAAGACGCCGCGTGAAACCTATGAATCGCTTTGGCACTCACTCAACACCCAGGGGCACTGGTGCGGCGAGCTCTGGGACAAGCGCAAGGATGGCAGTATCTACCCGAAGCTGGCCACGATTTCCGTCATCCGCGACACCGCCGGGCGACACATCAACTACCTGGCGAGCTTCGTCGATATTTCCGAACGCAAGGCGGAAGAAAAACGCATCGAACAGCTGGCGCATCACGATACCCTGACCGGCCTGCATAACCGCTTCAGCCTGCATTTGCGCCTGGAACAGGCGACACTTGCAGCCCGGCGCGAAGGCGGCAAACTGGCCGTGCTGTTCTTTGACATGGATCGCTTCAAGCGCGTAAACGACGAGCTGGGGCATCATGTCGGCGATCTCCTGCTGATCGAAATTGCCGCGCGGCTGTCTGCCAATGCACGGGTCAGCGATATCCTCGCCCGCCTTGGCGGAGATGAATTCGTCATGGTACTGACCGGGCTGGGAGAACACGCCCGGGAAACCGTCGACCAGATCGCCACCAAAATCACCGAACGTCTGGCACAGCCCTACGAACTCGACGGCCACCAGGTCATCTCCTCCAGCAGCATCGGTATCGGGCTGTATCCCGAACACGGCGAAGATATCGACACCCTGATGCGTCACGCCGACATGGCGATGTATCACGCCAAGGAGGCCGGCTGCAGCCTCTACCGTTTCTATGATCCTTCCATGGCGGCCATCAATACCGAGCGGCAAATTCTGGAGGCCGACTTGCAACACGCACTCGACGAGGAAGACTTCGAGCTGCACTACCAGCCGCAGGTCAAAAGCGGCGACCATCTGCCCTATCGCCTGGAAGCGCTGGCCCGCTGGCGGCATTCCGAACATGGCTGGGTTGCCCCGGGCAAATTCATCCCCATCATCGAAAAACTGGGTTTGTCGACCACCTTTGCCGCCTGGGTGATTGACGAAAGCTGCCGTCAGGTCGTGCGCTGGCGCAAGGCCAACACTGGAGCAGCACGGGTGGCGGTGAACCTCACTGCCTCGCAGTTACGCTCCCCGCTCCTGATCGACCAGACACGATCCGCCCTGTTGCGTCACGGCATCCAGCCTGGCGAATTCGAATTTGAAATCGAAGAAGATGCCATTCTCGACGACCCCGAAGACATCATCGACCAGATGAAAGCCCTGGATGCGCTCGGAGTCGAGCTGGCCATCGCCAATTTCGGCCGGATGCTCTCTTCGCTGACCTACCTGCGCCGCCTGCCGGTACGCACCCTGAAACTCTCCAGGGAAATCGTGGCAGCCATCGACCGCCAGGACATCGGAAACTCGAACATCATCGTGGACACAGCCCTGACCATGGCCCACGACATCGGCCTGCGCGTAGTTGCCGAAGGTGTGGAAACCGAAGCACAGCAAAACTACCTTACCCAAAGACAATGCGATCTGCTGCAAGGCTATCTGGTCAGCAAACCCCTGACGGAAGCCGAAGTCGTGACCTTCATGAACGGCGGCGGGATATAAAACCCCTGAAAGCCCCTGAACACCGGCGGGTAAAAGCTGTTCAGGAGAATGTCTGACAGGGCATTCAGCGTTTGAGTTTGGCGAAGGCCGCGGCCATGGCACCGGCGGGTTCGGGCTCGCGTTGTTGCGGTCGGCCTGCCGGACGGGCATTACCGCGATGGCCGCCTGAATTGCCTCGGTCATGCTCGCGTCCGCCCCCCCTTCCCTCGCTGCCCCCCTTCACCGGCTCATCGCCAAGACGCATGGTCAGCGCGATACGGCTACGTTTGACGTCGACTTCGATCACCTTGACCTTGACCACATCGCCCGCCTTGACGACTTCGTGTGGGTCCTTGACGAAGCGGTTGGCCAGTGCCGAGACATGCACTAGTCCATCCTGGTGCACGCCGATGTCGACGAAAGCACCGAAGTTGGCGACATTGGTGACAACGCCTTCGAGCAGCATGCCAGGTTGCAAGTCCTTGATGTCCTCGACGCCATCGCGGAAGGTGGCACTCTTGAATTCCGGGCGCGGGTCGCGGCCGGGCTTTTCGAGTTCCTTGAGAATGTCCTGCACCGTCGGCAGGCCGAACTTGTCGTCGGTGTATTTACGTGCGTCGAGCTTCTTCAGCAGGGCGATGTCCCCGATGATGTCGCGCACACCCTTTTTGATATCGGCCAGGATGCGCTCCACGACCGGATAAGCTTCCGGATGCACGCTGGAGGCGTCGAGCGGATTTTCACTGGCGTTAATACGCAAAAAGCCGGCCGCCTGCTCGAAGGTTTTTTCACCAAGACGCGGCACATTCAAGAGTGCTGCCCGGCTCGGGAAGGGGCCATTGGCATCGCGGTAAGCGACGATGCTGGTGGCCAGCCCCGCGTTGAGGCCGGAAATGCGCGTGAGCAGCGGCGCGGAGGCTGTATTCACATCGACGCCGACGGCATTCACGCAGTCTTCGACAACGGCATCGAGCGCGCGCGCCAGATGCGTCTGGGACACATCGTGCTGATACTGGCCGACACCAATGGATTTCGGATCGATCTTCACCAGCTCGGCCAGCGGGTCCTGC
>CAZFPI010000043.1:0-21453 GCA_964521075.1 uncultured Sterolibacterium sp. | reverse complement strand
GGTTGGGCAAGGCTATCACTTATCCTGCTGTCCAAATTTCCGGGACCGGCTCTAATAGAATACCCATCCATCCTCGCCACCTGCCACCTGTCTCCCATCACCCGCTCTCATGACCTCACCCCTGTTTTCCACGCTCCCCCGTCGCATCCTCCTCGTTTGCACCCAGCGCATTGGTGATGTACTACTGACGACGCCGCTGGCACGCTCGATGAAGCGGGCCTGGCCGCAGGTGCAGGTGGATGCGCTGGTCTTGCCGGGGGCGGAAGGAGTGCTGGTGGGGAACCCGGATTTCAGCCAGATTCTGGCTTTTCCGCAGCGCGTCGGCCTGCGGGAAAAGTTCCGCCAGTTTCGCAGCCTGTGGCAGCGTTACGATCTGGCGATCTCCCCCCTGGCGACAGACCGGGCGCGGCTGTTCTGCCGGGTCGCCGGAAGGCGGCGGGTGGGCGTATTACAGGCCGAAGGCGAACGCAGCAAGGCCCTGCTGCTTGACCGCTGGCTGAGCTTCGACGATCTCGATACGCACACAGTCGCCATGGGGCTTCAACTGACCCGCTTGTTGGGCATCGCCCCCGTTCCCGAAGTCGTGCCGCCTTCCGCCCCCCTGCCCTCTGGCATCCCGCCTGCGGGAGCCTATGTCGTTTTGCATCCTTCGCCCATGTTCCGTTACAAGCAGTGGACGGAAGCCGGTTGGGTGACGCTGGCGCGTTGGCTGGCGGCCCAGGGTTTCACGGTGGTGCTGACGGGCGGCCCGGCGGAAGAAGAAAGGCAGCTGGCGGAACGCGTCCGGCAGGGCATGGGAGCGGACACAGAGAACTCAGGAAATACAGGGGAAGCAGGCCTGAATCTGGCCGGGCGGCTGAGTCTGGCCGAAACCGCGGCGTTGATTCGTCAGGCGGCCCTGTTCGTCGGGCCCGATACCGCCGTAACCCACATTGCGGCGGCCACCGGCGTGCCGACCCTGGCTTTGTTCGGCCCTTCGAATCCCGTCAAATGGGGCCCCTGGCCGAAAGGCTGGGCCACGCTCGAAAGCCCTTGGGCACGACGCGGCAGCGCGCGGCAGGGTAACGTCCATCTGCTCCAGGGCGAAGACGGGCGCGGCTGTGTGCCTTGTCTGCTGGAAGGCTGTGAAAGACACGTTCACAGCGAAAGTCAGTGCCTGCTTACCTTGTCGCCAGAACGGGTCATTGCCGCAGCCGCCGGGCTTATGGCAGGCTGATTTCACCAAGTTGGAAGGCGGAAAACTTCGACCGACCTTGGCATCATCCTCAACCAGGGCAGCCGTGAAGGCTGCCCCTACGGGGTGGGTCGTCCTGGGGCATTCCTGACTCAACGATCCGCGCAGCCCGCCCAGGCCGCGCGCAAGGCGGCCACGCCGTGTGCACCCACTTCCATTGCGGCGTTGATATCCCGGGCCTGTAAACCGCCCAGGGCATAGACCGGCAGGGGGGCGTTTTCGATCAGTGCGGCAAATTGTGCCCAGCCCAGACCGGGCTGGCCAGGGTGGCTGGCGGTTTCTTGCACCGGGCCGAGGACGACGAAATCCAGCCCCAGCTGTGCGGCCTGCGCCAGCTCGTCGGCATCGTGGCAGGAGGCGGCGACTAGCGGAAAATCGGGGCGGCGAGTGAGCGACATCAGCTTTCGGGCGGGCAGGTGCAGGCCATCCGCCCCGCATTGCCGGGCCAGGGTTTCGTCTGCATTGATGAGCAGCCTTGCACCGGCTTCGTGGCAGATCTGAACGCATTGTTGAGCAAATACGCCATATTCTGACAATGTGAGTACCGGCTCACGCAGCTGCACCAGCCGCAGCCCGCCTGCCAGCGCGCGGCGCAGGGCGTCGAGTTGCTGCGGGATGCCCAGCTGCCCTGCCTGCGTGATGGCGTAAAAAGAGGGGAGACTCAGCGCGGAGAGGATGGGCGCGTTGGCGGGAAGCAGCGGGGCGACATCGACCGCGCCGGGGCGTTGCCAGGCCAGCGCGTCGTGTTGCAGATCGCGCAGCTCTCCTTGCCAGCGATGCACCCGGAAAAAGTGCAAACGGACATGGGCGTGTTCGTAACGATGTTCGCGCGTCAGCCAGGGCGTGGCGTGTTCGACCTGAATGCCCAGCTCCTCCTGCAATTCACGCACAAGGGCATCGCGGGGTGTTTCTCCCGGCTCGACCTTTCCACCGGGAAATTCCCAGTAACCCGCGTAAAAAGTGCCCGCCGGGCGGCGTCCCAGTAAAAAACGGCCGTCTTCATGCAAAAGAACGGCGGCGGCGACTTCGGTGATTTTCATGCGTCCGCCCCAGAAGCCTGCCGCCCCGCTGCATCCCGGGCGAACTGCCAGGCGACCCGGCCATTGCGCGCCCCGCGTGACAAGGCCCATTGCAAGGCGTCCTGACGCAAGGTTTCGTCCATGGTCGGCCCGCCGAATTCTTGCAGCCAGACGCGGCAGATGGCCAGGTAATGTTCCTGGTCGAAAGGGTAAAAGGAAAGCCACAGGCCGAAGCGTTCCGAGAGAGAGACTTTTTCCTCGACGGTTTCGGCGGGGTGAATTTCCTCGCCGTGACGCTGGCCCGCGAGATTGTCGGCCATGTATTCGGGCATCAGGTGGCGGCGGTTGGAGGTGGCGTAGAGCAACAGATTGTCCGGCATCCCGGCGATGGAGCCGTCCAGCACGCTTTTCAGTGCCTTGTAGCCTGGCTCTTCGGCCTCAAAGGAAAGGTCGTCGCAAAAGATGACGAAGCGTTCCGGACGTGTGCTGATCAACTCGACGATTTCCGGCAGATCGACCAGATCCTGCCGGTCGATTTCGATCAGCCGCAGGCCCGCTTCAGCGTAGCGGTCGAGCATGGCCTTGACGAGCGAAGATTTACCCGTGCCCCGCGCACCAGTCAGAAGAACATTGTTGGCATGACGCCCCGCAACGAACTGACGCGTGTTCTGGTCGATGCGCGCCGCCTGCTCCTCCACGCCTTGCAGATGATCCAGGCGGATGCGGTGTGGGTGCAATACGGGCAACAGGTGGCCGCGCCCGGCAACCCCCGCCCCGCCTGCCGGCTTTTGCCAGCGAAAAGCAATCGCCGCGGACCAGTCGGGCGGCGGTGGCGAAACGGGCAACAAGGCTTCCAGACGTGCCAGCAGCTTTTCGGCACGGCCAAGAAATTCGGTCATTTCACTCATGAAACAGGGCCTCTGGGTTAAGCTCACGGGTTTTTCGGCCACAAACTCTAGCAGAACCATGCCCGCCCGCCGCCTTTTTACCCCCGCGCCCCGCCTGCTCACCCTGTTCACCCTGCTTCTGAGCGGCTGTGCCGCCTTGCATCCGCCCCTCGCCGTTGCACCGTCCGCCAGTCTCCCGCCTGCCTGTACCCCGTCTGCCGTCAGTGTCCCGGCCTGCCCGGTTTGCCCGGCCTGCCCCGGTGAGCCGCCCCCCAAGCCCGCTGCTGCGCCCTTCGAAGCCGTGCGCTGGGAGGACTTGCCCGGCTGGCCGGGGCAAGATGGCCTCGCCCCGGCACTCGACACCCTGAAAGCCTCCTGTACCCGATTGCAGCAGCAGGCAGCCTGGAAACCGGTCTGCGCGGCGGCGCGCGGCTTCAGCGTCAACACGCCTGACGAAGCCGCCCTGAAACACTGGTTCGAGCAAACCTTCCTGCCCTGGCAACTCGTGAACCCCGACGGCAGCCGCGAGGGACTGATGACAGGCTATTACGAGCCCATCCTCAAGGCCAGCCGCAACCGCAAGCCACCTTATCTTCACCCCATCTACGGTGTGCCAGACGATCTCATCGTCGTCGATCTCGCCGAGCTCTATCCCGAGCTCAAACACATGCGCCTGCGTGGGCGGCTCGAAGGCCGCAAGCTCGTGCCCTACTACCCCCGCGCCGAGTGGGACAAGCAGGCGGCACGGCGCAAGGGTGACGCGCTGCTTTGGGCTGATGACCCGCTGGCCGCGTTTTTCATGCAGACCCAGGGCTCGGGCCAGGGGCAGGTCGACGACGGCAGCCGCGTTCGCGTGGGCTATGCCGACCAGAACGGCCACCCCTACCGCTCGATAGGCCGCTGGCTGATCGACCAGGGCGAGCTCAAAGCCGAACAGGCATCCATGCAGGGCATCCGAAACTGGCTGAAGGCCAACCCGCAGCGTATGCAGGAACTCCTCGACGCGAACCCGAGCTATGTTTATTTCCGCGAACTCCCCCTGAAAGGCGAAGGCCCGCCGGGAGCGATGGGCGTAGCACTCACGCCGGAACGCAGCCTCGCCATCGACCCGCGCACAACGCCGCTGGGCGTGCCGGTCTGGCTGGAGACGACCTACCCCAACAGCGACCGCGCCCTGAACCGGCTCATGAGCGCGCAAGACACGGGCGGGGCCATCCGTGGCCCGGTGCGCGCCGATTTCTACTGGGGCAGCGGCATCGAAGCGGGCAACCAGGCCGGGAAGATGCGCCAGAAAGGCAGAATGTGGGTGCTCCTGCCCCGGGGCCTGACGCCGCCAGGAGCGGGGAAATAGCACCTGGCCCCCTGGCAGACAGAAAAACGGGGGGCTGGTCTGCGTCAGGCGAGTAGATGCTTGTAAAGCTGCGCGTAGCTTTCGGACATTTTCCGGGCGGTAAACAGGGCTTCGTAACGGCGGGCGGCCTGCTGGCCCATGGCGGCAGCTTCTGCGGGGTGCGACCAGAGAAAATCCATGGCCTGACGAAAGGCGGCCGGGTCTCCGGGGGGCACGACGCAGCCGGTTTCGTTGTCGATGTTAATGAAGCTGGTCCCCGTGCCGATTTCGCTGGAGATCATGGGCTTGCCGTACATCGCGCCTTCCAGCAGGGAGATGCCGAAGGCTTCCGAGCGCAGGTGTGAGGGAAAAACCAGGGCGTGACACAGACTCAGCAAGGAGACTTTGTCCTCGTCGGGCAATGCACCCAGAAAGATGACATTGCGTAATCCCAGACGTGCGGCATGGGCACGAAGTTCCGCTTCGACCGGGCCCGCGCCGACGATGACAACCGGATAATCCCGGCCTTGCGCCGCATCCAGAAGAATGTGCAGCCCCTTGTAGTAGCGCAGCACGCCGACAAAGAGAAAAAACTTTGTACCCACCCGGGCACGCCAGGCGTCCAGCCGCGCAGCTTCAGGCAGGGGATAGGCCGGGCCATGGCTGTCGAGACCATAGGGGATGACGCTTACCTTGTCGCGATAACGCGTGAGGGTGGAGCTGGAGGCGAGATAGTTGGGCGAGGAGGCCACGATGCGGTCAACACTTCCGAGAAAGCGGTGCATCAGGGGGCGATAGAGCTGCAGGAGGAATTTCTGCCGGACGATGTCCGAATGGTAAGTCACCAGGGTGGGCTTGTTCATTTTTGGAACGGCGCAGGCGAAGTGCACGACGTCCATGAAGGGCCAGGGAAAGTGGTAGTGGATGAGGTCGGCTTGGGCTGCCCGTTCGCGGAAGCGGGCAAAGACGGCGCGGGAAAAACCCGTCGAGGCAATCTCGAAATCCATGGGCGCGCGAATCACGCGATGGCCGTCGATGAATTCGTCCCCCGCGCTGCGGTCCCGGCTGAGCACCAGCACTTCCGGCTCGATGCCGAATTGCTGCGAGCCCAGACACAGCTGGCGGATGACCTGTTCGATGCCGCCGTAGGACTGCGAATAGGTACGATAGAAATGAAGGACGCGCATCGTCGGGCTAAGAGGAAGTGAGGACAGCACGATAGGTTTGCGCGGTGATGTCGGCGCAACGCTGCCAGGTAAATTTTTCGGCCTGACGCAATCCGGCAGCACGCCGGGATTGCCACCCGGGCTCGTCTTCGATCAGGCTTTGCAAGGCGATGGCCAGCGCGCCATCGTCTTCGGCATCCACCGTGACTCCGGCCTCACCCGCGACTTCCGGAAGGCTTGCACGGCGGGAGACGATGACTGGCACGCCGCTGGCCATGGCTTCGAGTACCGGCAGGCCGAAGCCTTCGTAGAGCGAGGGGTAGACCAGGGCGCGCGCCCCGGCAATGAGCCCGGCCAGGTGCTGGCGATCGAGATACCCCGTCAGCCGGACATGGCCGCTGTGAAGCGCGCTTTGCAGTTCGCCCGAGAAAGGATCTTTTCCCCAGCCGCTGATCCCGGCGATCAGCAGCGGGTAGCGCGCGCGCAGTGCGTCGGGCAGACGGGCGTGGGCGCGCAGGGCCAGGGCCAGATTCTTGCGCGGCTCCAGTGTGCCAACACACAGAAGATATTCGCCATGCGTGAGTTTCAGGGGGCCACGGGCCGCCAGGGTCTGCGCGGCCGTGCGGGGATGAAATTCATTGCCGCAACCCAGGGGGGCGACGACGATCTTTTCCGGCGGCAGGGAAAAGTGTGTCATGACTTCCCGGGCGATAAAGGCCGAGTCGACGAGAATACGCGCGGCGCGGATCACGGCGCGGTCGATATGCCGCTCGATTTCCCGCAGCCGCGCGGGCGGGTGGGTTTGCGGGTAACGCACATGGCTAAGATCATGCAGCGTCATGACCATCGGCAGGCCGGTTTCGAAGGGCCACAGCGAAGGTTCGTGGTAGAGATCGAAAGCGCGGTTTTTCAGGCCGCGCTCAAAAGCACGTTGCCAGAGGAAGCGGCGCAGCGGATACGCGCCGGGCCATTCCCGCAGTCGCGTGCTCCACCGGGCATGCCGGGCGGTGTCCTGCGGCGTGGCCGGAGGCGGCAAGGTGGTATGCCACGCCTGCCCGAGAAAAAGCTCGGGTTCGATGTTTTCGCACGCGCTCAAGGCCGTGAAGAGCGCGGCAATGTATTGGCCAATGCCGGTACGCGGTGCGCGCAGGAGGGTGGCATTGAGGGCAATACGCATCAGTGGGCAGCTCTTCGCGTGTGCCGGGCGATGCGTTCGACGAGTGATTGCGTCGAGGCGCGCCAGCCGGGCCACGCCCATTCTGTTACCGGACGTTGCGCCGGAAACTGGCCCGTTGCCTCGAACTGCTGGATCAACCGGGCCAGGCTGGCCGGTTCGTCGAGCTTGAAGTAGGCGAGAAAATCTGAGCCAATTTCCCGAAAAACGGGGATGTCGCTGGCCATCGCGGGCAGGCCGCGTTGCATGGCTTCGACCAGCGGCAGGCCGAAGCCTTCGACGAAGGACGGAAAGACCAGCGAACGGCTGTGCTGGTAGCAGTATTCCAGCCCGGCATCGTCCAGATCGTTGAACATGAACAGACGTTTTCCAAGCTCCGGGTGGTTGCGGATGCGCTCGACGAGCGAGGCGCATTTCCAGCCGATGCGTCCGACGATGCACAGCGTGGCGCGCGTCGTCGGTTCGGCGGCCCACAGGTGTTCGAAGGCGTCGAGCAGGTACGCATGATTCTTGCGCGGCTCGATGGTGCTGACCATGAGATAGACCGGACGCTGGCCGGAAAACAGCTCGCGCAGGGGGGCGGAGACGGCATCACCCTGCCGGGCCAGATCGAGCTCGCTACCCAGCGGGAAATGGTCAAACCAGCGACGGCTGGCCGTGGGCTCACCGAGCCGGCGGCTGACGTCTTCGCGCACTTCTTCCGCGATGGTTTGTGAGATGGCGATGTAGCCGTCGGCCGTGCGGACGATCCAGGCGAACCATTCTTCAAACATCTGAACCAGTGGCCGGTCGTAGAACCCCGGGTGCGTCAGGGGGATGCGGTCATAAACCACGGCAACGAGGCCCACGCCTTGCTGCTTGAGCCGTTCAGCCTGTGAGAAAAATGCGGCATTCCAGGAGGAATCCAGCAGCACCAGCACATCTCCTTGTTCAGGCTCAAGGCGGGAGAGGCGGCTGGCGTCGATATCTTCCCGGGCTATCCGGGCAAACAGTTTCCATGGCAGGACAAACACCAGCGAGCCAAGAACAAAGACCTGCCGGAACATCCAGCCCAGCACCGGTAAACCGGTGAAACCAAGACGCCGCCCGAGGTGCTGATGCGCCCGCCAATAGCCGCCCTGAAAACGCTCATAGGCGTTTTTCAGCCGGTCATGGATGCGTTGTGGAGCCAGCAGCAGCATGAGCACGACGAAGGGCAGAAGCAATGCCAGATAGCCCAGGCGAAAGGCCGCTGTGATGATGAAATGCCAGCGGGGAAAGCGCGGCAGGGCAAGGCGGTTTTCCAGCGCATTGTAGAAAAGCCAGTAACGTGAGCGGAGATGGTCAAAGCGCGACTGGGCGGCGTGAAGCAGGCGTTCCGCCCGGGTTGGCGTGAAACTGGTCACCGCGTAGAGCTTGTCGTTTTTCAGAATGACCGGGGCGCATTCGATACCCGCCACGGGGTCAATCCCGGCCAGATTGTGAACAACGTTACGCACCACCCGCTGAATGCCCGAGTTGACATGGGGATGATCAAAAACGTGGGTGCAGTCAAAAAGAAGGCGCATGGTTTTTTCGGCCGGAATGCTTATGCCTTGCCTTGACGTTCGACGGACGCGCGCGGCGGAAGCCAGGTGCTGCCGACAAAATCTTCGTGATGCGGATTGACGACGTGAAAGATCAGACCGAGATCGCGCCATTCGAAATTTTTGTCGAGGTGCGAGTCAAGCCGCGACAGGGAAGTCGACACCGAATAACTGCCCTTGCCCAGATTCATGGAAAAGGTGAAACGATACACAAGTGCTTCCCCGGCTGCGACGTCCCCGGCGGCCAGCCCCAGACGATGCGTATTGACGCCATAGATTGATTGCCCGAGCCTATCCTTGATCATGTAGCCCAGCACAAGCCGGGGAAGATCACAGCTTGCTGTGACACGGACTTCAAGGGTGATTTCCTGGCCGACTTCAATGGCATCGACGCGTTCGCCGGCGGCGTCGATGAACGCCATCGAAGCGATGGCTGCCTCGCCGCTGCCGGAAATGGTTTGTACTTTACCGTCGGGCAGGCGTTCCTGGCGTATCGTCTGGCGTTCCTGGTCGGCCAGAAGTGCATTGTAGTAATCCAGCACTTCCAGCGGCTCTCCCTGGAGCAGCAGCCGGCCCGCATGCAGAAGGATCGCGCGGTCGCAGATGGACTGGATCGCATAACGGTCGTGCGAGACGATCAGCAGCGTGGTTCCGGCTTCACGGAACTGCCGGATACGCTCAAAGCTTTTGTGCTGGAAATAGGCATCGCCCACCGAAAGGGCTTCATCAACGATCAGGATATCCGGTCGCCGCGCCGTAGCGACACTGAACGCCAGACGCATCTGCATGCCGCTGGAGTAGGTGCGAAGCGGCTGGTCGATGTATTCGCCGATTTCTGCAAATGCTTCGATGGCGGGAAGCAGCGCATCGATCTCGCGGGCCGTCATGCCAAGCAGCTGACAGGCCATGACGGCGTTCTGGCGTCCGGTGAACTCGGGGTGAAAGCCCATCCCGAGCTCGAGCAGCGCGGCGACACGGCCCTGTGTTTCGAGGCTGCCCGTCGTGGCTTGCGTCGTGCCGGTGATGAGTTTGAGCAGGGTGCTTTTTCCCGCGCCATTCATGCCGACGATGCCGAGGGCTTCTCCCGGGCGCACTTCGAAACTGACATCGTGAAGCACCCAGCGCAGATGGTGCCGTGGCCGCTGCCCCGGAAGCAGCCATTCCGCCAGACGCGACCAGCGCGCCGGATATTGCCGGTAGGCTTTTCCCAGCCCGGAGACAATCACGCCGCCCATCAGAATTCATCCACCATTTCACCGGCGCGGCGACGGAACAGATGCAAAGCCAAGGCGCACAACACGACTGAAACCAGCATGGTCGGCAATAATCCGGGCCAGTCCGGCGCGATCCCCTGAACGAAGATCCCCTGCCAGCCGGCAACCAGCTGTGTCATCGGATTGAGCAACAGGAACGGGTGAAATTTTTCAGGGATGACGGAAACCGGATAGACAATGGGAGTGAGCCAGAACCAGAACTGCAGCACGATGCCAAACAGCTGGCCGACGTCCCGGAAGAAAACATTGAGAACACCAAGGATCATGCCAAGCCCGATGGAGAAAGCAATCTGGATCAGCAACAGGGGCAAGGCAGCAAGCCAGGCGATGCCGGGGAAATTTCCGCTGGCCAGCAGGAATGCGGAGAAGAGAAGAAAGACGATCAGGAAGTTGAGCGTCGCATTGCACACCACGATGGCAGGCAGGCAAATACGCGGGAAGCTGAGTTTCTTGAGCAGATTGGCGTTATCGGAAAACATCGTCAGGGCGCGGCCGGTAATTTCGGCAAACAGGCCCCAGGCAAATATGCCGGCGCACAGATGGATGCTATAGGCAAAGTCGCTCGTCACCCCCGGCAGGCGGGCTTTCATCAATTGTGAAAAGACCAGCGTGTAGACGGCGATCATCGCCAGCGGATTAAGCACCGTCCAGGCGGCCCCCAGCATCGAGCGGCGATAACGTGCCTCGAATTCGCGACGCACACTGCCAAGAATGAATCCGCGGTACGACCAGGCCGCACGAAGCAGAGGCGTCGCCACCTAGCCTGCCCTACCGTACTGGTCGGCAAAACGGACAATGTCATCCTCACCGAGATAGTCGCCGCTTTGCACTTCGATCATGACCAGATCGAGTACGCCGGGATTTTCCAGGCGATGACGGTGGCCTGCCGGAATGTAGGTTGATTCGTCCGTGTTGATGTAACGCTCTTCTTCACCATTGACCACCCGCGCCATGCCCTGGACGACGATCCAGTGCTCGCTGCGATGATGGTGAAGCTGCAAGGAAAGAGCCGCGCCCGGCTTGACGACGATGCGCTTGATCTTGAAGCGCCGGCCCTCTTCGAGCACCGTGTAGGTTCCCCAGGGGCGGGCGACGGTACGATGCAGGCGATAGGCATCATGGCCGCGCTGCTTGAGCTGCTGCACGACCTTTCTGACATCCTGCACACGGTCGGGATGCACGGCCAGGACGGCATCGGAAGTCTCGACGAGAATCAGGTTTTCAACGCCCACGGCCGCCAGCAGACGGCCTTCGCTTTGCAGGAAGGTATTGCGGCAATCGACGAAGATGGCATCGCCTGAAGCGCGGTTGCCCTGTTCGTCGACTTCGACGAGCTGCTTGAGTGCCTCCCAGGAGCCGATGTCGTTCCAGTCGAAAGGAGCGGGCATGACGACCACGCGCTCGCTGCGTTCCATCACGGCGTAGTCGATCGAAATATCGGGCACATCCGAAAACCGGGCGGCATCGAGCTCCAGCAGATGCGCCTGGGCCGCATCCCCCGGCGATGTCGCGGCCAGGCAGTTCTGGACAGCGGCCAGCACTTCGGGGGCGTGACGTTTCAGCTCGGCGAGAATGGTGCCGGCCTGAAAGCAGAACATGCCGGAGTTCCAGAGATAGCGGCCACTGGAGAGATATTGCGTGGCCGTAGCGACGTCGGGCTTTTCGACGAAACGCTGGATGCGGGATGCCGCCTGCCCGTCTTCCAGTGCATCGCCACATTCGATGTAGCCGAAGCCGGTTTCCGGGGCCGTGGGCGGGATGCCGAAAGTCACGACATGGCCCTGGGCGGCAAGACGCGCTGCCGCATGAACTGCATCGGCAAAGGCGGTTTCGTTCCGGATGAGATGGTCGGCTGCCATCACCATCATGATGGCAGCATCGCCATGGTGTTCGCGCAGCGTCAGTGCGGCCGCCGCAATGGCTGGCGCAGTATTGCGGCCAAAGGGCTCCAGCAGATAACGGACGTGATGGTCGCCAAAACGGCCGATGTTGAATTCGTCCTTGCTCTGAAAGTAGTAGTCACGGTTGGTGACGGTGAGGATGTCGCCGTGAGTCGCCACGGCGGCCGCCCGTCGATAGGTTTTCAGCAGCAGGGATTCGCCGTCGGACAGGCGGATGAAGGGCTTGGGGTGGCCTTCGCGCGAGACGGGCCAAAGCCGGGAACCCGAGCCGCCGGAAAGGATGACGGGGATGATCATGAAGAAGCTCTCCTGAGCAGGGTTGGCCCGGCGGCGGGGGAAGATTCGAAGCCGGGTAAGGTGGCCAGTTCAGCGGACACCTGCCGGATCTGTTCGTCCAGAATGTCCTGAAGCGACTGGCTGACAGGAATCTGCGGCTCCCAGCCTGTGGCTTCACGCAGACAGCGGTTGTCGCCACGCACCCGACGCTGGTCGGCCGGGCGCAGACGCGCCGGGTCGCGAACGATCTCCGGCCTTACCCCGGCGAGCTGGCACAGGTGCTCGAGCAGCGAACGGATGCTCACTTCATGGCCGGAGCAGACGTTATAGCTCGTGCCGTCCTGGCCTTCGTCGAGCAGGCCCAGATAGGCGCGTGCGAGGTCGCGCACATCGAGAAAATCGCGCGTTACGTCGATCTCGCCAACGGCAATTCGTGGCGCGTCGAGTCCGGCACGGATCCGGGCAATCTGGCGGGCAAAGGAAGGCATGACGAACTCCGTCCGCTGGCCGGGGCCGATGTGATTGAAGGGACGGGCAACCACGATGCGCCACGCTTCGCTGCGGCCCCATTGCAGGCAGAGTGTTTCTGCCGCCGCCTTGCTCAGGGCATAGGGATTTTGCGGCCGGGTCGGCAATGTCTCAGAAATGGGTAAATCGTCTTCCTTCACCTGGCCATAGACGTCGCCCGAACTTACATAAAGAAAACGGCCCTGAAATCCGGTTTCCTTCAGGGCTTGCAGGAGGTTGGCCGTGCCGACGAGATTGACCTGCAGGGTATGGGCCGGGTCTTGCAGGGAGGCGGGCACGAAACTTTGCCCCGCCAGATGGATCACCCCGTCCGGGCGTATTTCGCGCAGCGCACGCAACAACGAGGCCGGATCGCGCAGATCGTATTTCAGCGGAGCTGGAACCCACTGCCAGCTGTGCTGGCGGGCCATGTCTGTTGCCATGCACTGGAAGGTGCGGCCGACAAAGCCGGTTTCGCCAGTAATGAAGAGTCGCTTCATGCAAATGGGGAAAAGTGACAGTCGCGTATTTTACAACGGCTTCCGGGCGATGATGATCTGGCTTTTTGGCATGAAACCATCGAGCACCTGTTTGATATGCGGCCCCTGCTCGGTATTCAGTAGCTCATGCCAGGTGCGCGTCCAGGCGGCCAGCAGGGGATGCCAGGGTGGAGCCAGATCCTGCTTGCAGGCCCAGAAGAATATCCACCACATGGCCCAGTAGAAGCCCGAGGAGGTTTCGCGCTCTATCGAGAGGCCGGCTCCGCTGACCAGGGCGCGAAATTGCTCGCGTTCGAAAATGCGGATGTGATTGGGTTTTTCAAAAGCAGCGGGAGCGGCAATACCCTGTTTCTGGATGTGTTCATGCACCGGGTCGGGGACTGTGATCAGGTAAAGCGCACCAGGGCGTCCGACACGCATCGCTTCCACCAGAAACTGCTCTGGATCATCGACATGCTCAAGAACTTCGGTGATCACTACCTTGCTTGCCAGATCATCGGCCAGCGGCAATGGCGAGCCGTCACTCAACACGGCGCGCACGGCGCGGGCGCGAGTCTGGCGCAGGCGGGTTTCGGCCACGCCCAGAGCTGCGGCATTGACATCGACCAGAATGATTTCAGCACCTTGAGCCCCACAGAAGGCCGAGAAATGGCCTTCACCACAGCCGATATCGATGACCACATCATTTTCCGTGATCGGGAAACCGGCCATCAGCTCCGCCGACCCATCGAGCACCCAGCCACTCAAAGCGGCATCGCGAAAGCCGACGGTGTCGTGTAGTACGGTGGGATCAAGCGGGTTCGGTGCAGCGGGTGCTGCTGGTCCGGGGGGTATGGCTGCTGTCGAGGGCAGACCAAGCCAGGCAGCGATCAGGTGTTTGAGTCGTTTTCGCATGAGAGGGTTTCCGGAAATGAGCGCGTTAGGACGTGCCGGGTTTTCGGGCAATCAGTGTCTGGCTTTTTGGCATGAATTCATCCAGGGCCGATCTGAGGGAGGCCCCCTCCGGCAGGTCGATCAAGGTTTGCCAGGTGCGTGCCCACTGATCCAGCAGGGGATGATAGGGCGGCCCGATGGCGTCGCGTGTGGCCCCCGGGTTTTGCATGGAGTCTGCGCGTGCAATCGTCCAGTAAAAACACATCCACAGGCTCCAGTAAAAACCGGAATAGTGCGCCTGCTCGACAAGCAGCCCGGCATCTGCGAGCAATTCCGCAAAGGCTTCCCGCGAAAAAATGTGAATGTGATTGGGGGGCTGGAAATGGCCCGGCGGGGCGACGATCTGTTGCAGGGCTTCGCCCGCCGGGTCGGGAACGCTCACGAGGAACAAGGCCCCGGGGGCGGCCACGCGCACGAGTTCGTCCAGAACTTTCCCCGGGTTGGAGACGTGTTCGAGAACTTCCATGGCGATAACCCGGGTGACGCTGCCATCCGCCAGCGGCAAACGCTCGCCTTTGCAAATGTCGCCGCAGACGATGCCGCGCCAGGCGCGTGCTCCTGCGCCCGGCATGCGGCCTTCGAGTGCTGCGATCTTGGGCGCGTCAGTATCCGCAAAAATGACCTCGCTGCCCTGGCGCGCCGCGAACAGGCTGGCCCCTCCTTCGCCACAACCGAAATCGAGCACCGTATCCCCGGGGCGGATGGCGAATCCACGCAAAAGCTCGCCGCTGTCATTGAGATACCAGCCAGCCTGCACGGCATCAATCAGGCCGCAGGTTCGTGAATCCACGAATTCCGGATGCGCCGGTACGGGCATGGCCTCCGGCGCATCGGCAACACGGCACAGTCGCCAGGGGAAGAGCCTTTTCAAAAACGACATGCTCAGCCCGCCCCGGTCAAACGCTGCGCCAGAAGGCGACACGACGACAGCATCCGGCGCAGAGGCTGCCAGCGCAAAAGCGGGTATCCGTTATCACGCATGAAGCCGGCAAGCCGGACGGCGATCTTCTCACGGCTGCAATGCTCACGCAGGGTGTCATGTGCATTGCCGGAAAGCATCCGGTATTTTTCCGGCTCGTTGCGGGCAAGATCGAAACTTTCCCGATACGCCTGGCATAGCGACTGCCAGTCGATCCGGTAACGGAATGTACGCAGGACGAGGCGCGGGTCATGCGGCCAGTGCGTCCATTCTTCGCTGGAACGAACGACAAACGCATTTTCTGTCGTGATGTAATCGGCCATTGCCGTGTGGCCCGGGGCAATGGCGGGCTTACCCGCCGACATGAATTCCATCAGGGGCAGGCATTGGCCTTCGCCGTGAGCGGCATTCACGACATAAGTGCTGTTTCCGACCATGTGCCGATAAGCCCGGGCATCGAGAAAACCTTGCACCAGCACCACGCGGCAACGGTAAGGCGCGAGTTTTTTCATTTCCTTCCAGACCATGCCGCAGGCATGTTTTGCGTCATGGTAGGCAAGCTTGAGAAGCAGCGTGGCATCCGGATTTTCCCGGAAAGTAAAACAAAACCCGGACAAAAGATCATGCCAGTTCTTTCGGCCATCATTGGGGTTAAAGACCGCCGTATACACAATGCCGCCGAGCGTTACGCCGCAAGGCCCCTCTTCGAATGCCGGTTCGGCGGGCGTCTGGTCGGCCGCCATGCCCAGCGCGTGCGAGTCAAGCACGACCCCCCTGGCAAGTTCGAGCCGCCATAGGGGGCGGGATGCCGTCGCCGCAGGAAGATAAAGCGGTGAAAAGTCGTTCCACAAGGGGGAGGGCAGCGAAACGACCGGGTAACCCGCGCCGAGCGCGCGATGCACGGCATCGACAGTGAAGCGGGAATGCGTGATGGCTCCCGGCAAAGATTTCAGCACCCATGCCCAGTTGTGACGCGGCTCGTCGCTCCAGGATTCATCCGGAATGGTGCTGTATTCCCAGGCGAAGACAGGAAATGTCGGACAACGCAGGCCGAGCGGAGTTTTCTGCGGCGGCGTGAATGCCAGCAGAACGACATCAAAGCCGAGTTTGCGTAACACGAAGTAATAGTCATCCACCCGCGCCAGCCGTTCGACGACGATCACCCGTCCGAGCGTCCGCAAGACAGGAAGAAATTTTTTCATGACGAAAAAATAGCTGTAATCCGCCGTCCCGAGATTTCCGGCAATGCTGTGGTCATTTTCTGCGGCATGGACAAGGAAAATCACGATGCGGCCCGCCCCGGAAGATCGAAGAAACCAGCCAGGCTTTCCCGCACGGCGTCGCGCGCGCAGAATTCACGCTGTGCGTCGATGGCGGCCTGGCTCATGGCGCGATAGCGTTCTGGCTCATCCATCGCCACGCGGAAACTCTCCAGGCAGGCATCCACCAGGGAGTGCCAGTCGATTCGATGCCTGAGCGTACCCGGACGGATGTCCGGATCATGCGGCCAGATGCCAGGCTCCTGCGTTGAGTGAATGATGAAGGTGTTTTCGGGATTGACGTAGTCGAGCATCGCCGTATGACGCGGCGCAACAGCGGGAATCCCCAGGCTCATGTATTCCATCAGCGGCAGACAAAGCCCTTCGCAACGCGACGTATTGATGCAATAGGTGCTGGCATCAACCAGCCGCTGATAGTTTTCATCATCGAGAAAACCATGCAGAACGAGTATGCGGCACTTGACCTCTCCGATGCGCTGCAGCATGTAATGCACCTGACCCAGGAAGGCTCCCAGCGAATGATGCGTCATCTTGAGGATCAGGGTTGCGCGCGGCTCGTTGCGGAATGCGAAGCAGAATGCAGTCAGCATGTCGCGCCAGTTCTTCCGGTCGTCGCCGGGGTTGAGGACGCTGGTGTAAATAACGCCTTCGAGGGCGAGCCGAAGTGGTGCTGCTGCCATTTCCGGTGTTTCTGCATGCGCCTGCGTTAGGGGGGAGAGGCGTTCCAGGCGCAGTGCCCGCAGGCCGATGCCCATGCCGCGAGGGTCGGGTGCATCCGGCAGGCCCGCAGCATCCAGCCCGGAGAACTGGATAAATCGCGTGTTCGCATCAAAGTCGAAAACGAAATCATGCCAGTGGAAATTATCGGTCAGACGCAGGCTTTGCGGCTGCCCCCCCACGGACAGGGTGATCTGGCGGTGCACGTTTTTGCCGTAAGGGGCTAATTCGACGCTGAGGCGGTATTGGCCATCGAGGCGAAATGGCAACATGATCCACGGCGCGGCAATGCGCGACCAGGTTCCCCATGGTTCAGGTTCATAGAAGCCGCCCAGCATGCCGCACTCAGGCGCGCCAAGGCCAAACGCCATCTCGACATTCTGCTTGCGGCAGCAGGGAAGGCGAAGATATTCGGCGGGACTATGACTGATGAAGGTTTCCGCGCCGATTTCGTAAAAACGATTGTCGATGACGGTGCAATCCAGGCTCAGGGTGCGCGGCGCACAAAGAGGAAAGCGCGGCTCGCCCGGCGCGCCCATGACCGGCACGGGAATCGCCCGCACCGGGTAATTCGCGCCCATCGTCTCGCGCACAACGTCTGCCGTGTAGGACGACAGGCTGATGGTGCGGCCATGCTGGCGGAGGACGTATCGCCAGTCATTGCGCGGCTCGTTATCCCAGGCGCGGTCGGGCAGATTGCTGAATTCCCAGGCAAAGACGCACACCGTCGGGCAGCGCAGGCCCACCGGGGCGCGGTGCGGCGGCGCGAAGCTGATAAAGACGCAATCCCCACCGTCGCGCAGTGCTTCGTCGTACATCGTATCGGCCTGCGTCATCGGGTCGTCGAGAATGATGACTTCTCCCAGTTCGCGCAGGACGTCGACGTAGGTTTTCAGCACGAAGTAATAGCTGTATTCCGGCAGGCCGAGGCTGCCTTGAATGGTGCTGGCGTTGATGTCGGAATGGACGAGAAAGCGCATGATGCAAAACTTGACGGATCAGGATTGCCGGGAGGCCAGGCGACGGGCGGCGATGGCGACGCCGCGTCGGCGCAGCGGCTCTTCGAGCAAGCGAAAATTGAGATCGGCAAGCACCAGGACCAGCACGATGGCCGATGCGAGCATGCGAAACGTATAGGTTCCGTCGAGCGCATGGCCGACCGATGCGGCATGGCGCGACCAGGCTTCAAAGCAGAAGCGATAGACGGGCGCATGAATCAAGTAAATTGCATAGGAACGTGCTCCCAGCCAGGCCAGCACCCCGGCCAGCCCGGGAATGCGGCAGATATAGCCCGCATCGTAAGAAGCCAGCCATACCAGGAGCGCGGCGACGATGGCGACCAGGCCGACGGCGATGGGCATGGCGATCATCTGCCCGGCAATGGCGCCGAGCAGGTAAATCAGCAAGGCGTTCAGCAGCAGCGTTTTCACGCCGGCACCCTTGAGAAAGACCGGCTCGAACAGGCGGTATTGCGGCGAGCGCGAGAACAGGAAGATCAGGACGCCCCACATCAGCGCATCGAGCCGGAAGGACGAAGCCATGGCCAAGGCAGGGCCGCCGAAGGGGTTGCGGTCGAAGGGAAACTGCAGGGCGATCAGCAGCAGCAGCACTCGCCAGCGCCAGGCGTCCGGCACGGCCAGCAGGAACAGCGGAAAGAGCAGATAAAACTGCTCCTCCAGTGCCAGGCTCCAGTAAATGTCGTTGGGGGCGAGGATCTGCCCGAACTGGTTGGCGAAGTTGCCGGACAAGGTGATGACGGCCGTGGCGCTGCGAAAATTCTGGTGCAGGGTCGAGAACACGCCGGTCGTATTGAAGGTTGCGGCGCAGACGATGCCGACAGCCACCCACAGCCAGGCCGACGGCGTCAGACGATAGACACGGCGAATCCAGAAGCTTTGCGCGGCGATCCAGAAATCGCCTTCGCTCTTGTGGCGGTCGAGCAGGTCGACAAAGCTGCGGCTGACCACATAACCGGAGATGCAGAAGAACAGATCGACGCCGGTCCACGGCATGAAGGTAAAAAACAGCCGGGTCAGGGCCTCCGTCTGATAGGGCATCAGCTGCGGCAGATGACTGAGGCAGGTCATCAGCACGGCGATGGCGCGAAGGTATTCAATTTCCTGATTCTTGCCCGCGCTCATGACTTGGTGATCTCAATCATTGTTGGAAGCGGCATGGACGGATAGGCGCAGGGTCCGACGCCAGTTGAGCGCAGGCCGTTCGATCAAAAGGAAAGACAGCAACGCGGCGGCCATGCAAACTGTCAATAATAGCATCACGTCCGTCGCCGTGAAGGTCTGAGCACCCCGGTATTGCTGCAGCCACCCGATGATCAGCATGTGATTGAGGAATACGCCGTAGCTGAGATTGCCGAGAAATTCGTCGATGGCCGAAAATGGCCGTAGTTTGAGCCAGGCGAGTGCCAACAGGCCCAGCGACAGGCCGAGCAACACTTCTTTGTTGTAGGTCAGGCGGCCCCAGGTTTCGTCATGTAGTGCCAGTGCCAGCAGTCCCAGTGCCAAGACCAACGTCAGTCCGCGATACATTCGCGCCGCGCGTCCGTTTTCGGCGTGGGCGACTCCGGCCAGGAATATGAACAGGGTTCCCGGCAGCAGACGGTAGCCAAACAGATCCGTGTCGATCCGGCCGCTGAAGGCCGCCAGAAAGATCAGCAGCGAAGCGGCGGCGAGCACATGACGCCAGCGCGTCGGGCATTGCAGCAGCCAGGGGATGCACAGGTAGAAACACATTTCCAGACCGAGCGACCAGGCTTGCGGGATGACCAGCGCGCCGTCGAGGCCGAACATGTAAAAGCCGAGCGGCAGGAGGGGAATATTGAGCAGCCATTTCAGCGGCGTCAGCTGGTGGGTGAAGATCGTATGCATGCCGCCGCTGTAAATGAACAGCGAGGTCAGGAGAAAATAGAACAGGTACTGCGGGAACAGGCGCGCCGCACGGTCGAGGTAGAAGCGCGGCGCATGCGCCGGCTGCGGATAGTGTTTGCGGATCAGCTGCGTCATGACGTAGCCGCTGAGCAGGAAGAACGAAATCACCGCGACCACGCCCGGATTGAAGCCGTGGAATTTGACGCCGGTATGGGAGATGGCGACGAGCATCGCCAGCATGAGCCGGTAGAGCCCCATCCTGGATCAGCCGGCTTCCAGTGCCGTTTGCGTCTCCAGCCAGCGTTCCTCCGCCTGCCCGATGGAGGCGGCCAGTTCGCCCTGGCGTTTTTGCAGCGTCTGCGCCAGCGCCGGGTCGCCGCCCGGGGCGTAGAGGGCGGGATCGGCGAGAGGAATTTCTTCTGCCCAAATAAAAAATTTCATCGTTGCGTATTTTGGTCGTTCTGGGCTTCCAGCCAGCACCGTGGCACTGCCCGGAGCGTTGCGTGGGTGGGCTGCGGTTTTCCGTGGCGCACGCCGGGGGTTAGGCGGTTAGTTCGTGCGTCAGTTCGGGATGCTTGACGATCAGGCGCAACAAGCATGCCACGGCACCGGGCGGCGTGAAGCGCCCTTGCTCCCAGTCGCGCAGCGTGGCGACCGGCGTTGCGATCCTCTCGGCGAATGCGGTCTGCGTCAAGCCGGATTTCTCCCGCGCCTGGCGCACCAGAATCTGATCAGGCGTGGTGATGCGCCCCAGGCCTGCCTGCGCCTCCGTGAGTGCCTGCCGCAGATCGGGAAGCACCTCGCCGGCATCGGCCTCGATGGCCTTTGCAACGGATTCAATGTCGAATTTCTTGCCCATGTCACAGCACCTTTCTGATTTCAGAAGGGCTCATGTTGCTGCGCTCGGCCTTGGCGTACAACGCCACCAGCAACACGATTTCCTCTTCGGTCAGGTTGAAGTAGATCACTCGCGCACCACCGGACTTGCTTCGGCAATCAAGAACAATCGAGGATGCCTTGGGCTTCCAGCCAGCGTTCCTCCGCCTGCCCGATGGAGGCGGCCAGTTCGGTTTGCCGCTTCTGCAGCGTTTGCGCCAGTGCAGGATCGCTGCCCGGCGCATACAGGCCGGGGTCGGCGAGACGTTGTTCCAGCAGGGATCGCTCACCTTGCCAGGCGGCGAGCTGTTTTTCGAGCTTGTCGATTTCTTTTTGTAGTGAGCGACGCTGTGTCTGTTGCACTTGCTGTTCGACACGTTTTTCCTTGCCGGCGGGCGCTGTGCTCACGGCGGCGGTTTCTTTGGCCGGAGCGGCGGCGCGCTGTGTGGCCAGCCAGCTGGCATAGTCGTCGAGGTCGCCGTCGAAAGGCTGCGCCTGGCCGTCGGCCACAAGCCAGAGTTCGTCGGCGGTGCTTTTCAAA
The DNA here is from genome assembly GCA_964521075.1 of uncultured Sterolibacterium sp. Lineage (GTDB taxonomy): Bacteria > Pseudomonadota > Gammaproteobacteria > Burkholderiales > Rhodocyclaceae > Sterolibacterium. Next base: position 469 of record CAZFPI010000043.1, on the reverse strand, counting down.
AGGTGGCGGTCGTGCGACACCAGCACCACACAGCCTTCGTATTCCTGCAGGGCAAGGTTCAGGGCCTCGCGCATTTCGAGATCGAGGTGGTTGGTGGGTTCGTCCAGCAGCAGCAGGTTGGGTTTTTGCCAGATCAGGAGGGCCAGGGCCAGACGGGATTTTTCGCCGCCGGAGAAGCGGCCACAGGGGTCGGAGGCCTGGTCGCCGCGAAAATCGAAGCTGCCCAGATAGCTGCGAAGATCGGCCTCTCGCGTTCTGGGGTCGAGACGGATCATGTGCTGCAGGGGCGATTCGTCCGGGCGGAGCTGTTCGAGCTGGTGCTGGGCGAAGTAGCCAATTTTCAGGTCTTTCGCCGCGACGCGCGTGCCGCTCAGGGGAGGGAGTTCTCCGGCAAGCAGTTTGACCAGCGTGGATTTACCCGCGCCATTGCGGCCAAGCAATGCCAGCCGTTGCCCGGGGCGGAAGGTGA
>CAZFPI010000042.1:12400-21777 GCA_964521075.1 uncultured Sterolibacterium sp. | reverse complement strand
TGCCGTTGTCACCCGGCAAAAAATGGGGGCCATACGGCGGGCCAGTTTTGCCTTTGCCATCCAGCAGGCCCTGCTGGACCGGGGGTTTTCCGATCAAATTGCCTCCAAGGTCACCAGCGCGCTGGTCATGAACGCACTGATCGGCAAGCAATCGCCCCCCTCCCCCAAGAAATAACGTCCCACAAGCAGCCCTTTGACTCTTTGACTCTTCCGCACCCATTTTCCAATGACGTTATTGCAGCGTGCCCATAATGCCACCGTGGCCTGGAGCTTGAACCAGGTCGCCCGTCTGCTGGCCCGACGGGGCTCCCACCAGGCAGCGGCCTGGTGCTATCTCGAGGCGCAAAACCGCCACCCCACAAGCGCCGGCGACAGCCTGTTTGATGCGGCCCATATGCACTGGCTGGCCCAGGATTTCGGCCAGGCCCGACAATGCCTCGAATCCCTCTTGTCCCGCCAGCCTCGACATGCCAAGGCCTTGAACCTGCTGGGCGTCATCGCCCAGATGGAGGGCCACTACGACGAAGCCGAGCAACACTGCCGATCCGTCATGGCCATAGATCCAAACTGGGCCGCCCCCCGCAACAATCTGGGCAACGTCCTGATGGCGAGAAATGATTTCACGTCAGCCGAACACTGTTTCCGGCAAGCATTGGCATGCAATGCGAATTACGCCGAAGCGCACTGCAACCTGGCCCTGTTGCTGAACCGGCTCGGGCACTACGACGACGCGGAAGAAGCGGCCCGCACCGCCATCCGGCTCAAGCCGGATTTTGCCGGGGCCATGAACAATCTGGGCAGTATCCTGCTGAATCTGGGGCGGGTCGCCGAAGGCATCGAGCAATACCGGCAAGCCGTCGCCCTGCAACCCGGCTTGATCGAAGCCCAGGTCAATTTGGCCCTGTCCGTCGAAGAACCGGACCGCCTGATCGCGTCCATGGATTATTTTCAGCGCATGCTGGACAGGCAGCCCGACTCCTATCTGGCCTTGCTACGTCTGGCGCAGGCGCGTCTGGCCCTGAGGGATATCGACCAGGCAGAAGACTATGTTCGCCGCCTGCTGGCTTTCAAACCCGACGCGATCGACGGACTGGTGCTGCTGGGCAATATTGCGGCCCGGCAAGGCCTGAACCGGTGTGTGCTCGAAACCAACCAAAAAGCCCAGGCGATGGGGGCCGGCGCGGGGGTCGGAATATCCCGGATGTTCCACTCCCTGTACGCCGATGAAAGCGACAACGCGTATTTGTTTGAGCTGGCCCGTGACTGGGCAAAACGGTATATCGAAAACAAGATCCGCCCGGAGCAGGCCACCCACGTTTTTGCCAATACGCCGGACCCGAGCCGAAAGCTGAAAATCGGCTACATCAGCCGCGACTTCGGCCGGCATTCGGTTTCCTTTTTTCTGGAACCCATTCTGGGCCATCACGATAAAAACCGGTTCACCATTTACTGTTACGCCAACCTGTTTCATCCTGACGACATGACCGCGCGTTTTCAGGCTCTGGCCGACGAATGGCGAAGCATTGCCCTGGTGAACGATGCCGATGTGCTGAAAATGATCCGGGAAGATGAAATCGACATCCTGGTGGACCTGTCAGGCCACACCTCAGGTGCCCGGCCCGGATTGCTTGCCCGCAAGCCGGCTCCGGTGCTGGTCAATTATCTGGGCTACCCGGCCACCACCGGCTTGACGGCCATGGACTACCGGCTCGTCGATGCCTGGACAGACCCCCCGGGAGAAGACGACCGTTTTTATACCGAAACCCTTTGGCGATTGCCCGGCGGATTCCTGACCTATCTTCCTCCGGCCGAGGCACCGCCGGTCGCCCCCTCTCCCTTGCTGGAAAAGGGCTACATCACCTTCGGCAGCTTCAATGTCGCCCTGAAAGTGACGGAACGATGCGTCGAACTCTGGTCGAAAATCCTGCACGCCGTCCCCGATAGCCGTTTGCTGCTGAAGGCACTGAATTTCTCCAGCGAGCGCGGCAAGGCCTACTTCCAGAACCTGTTTTCCGAACAGGGACTCGGGCCAGATCGTGTCGAGCTTGTTGACTGGCTGCCGGAGGTCTCGGGCCATCTGGGCCTCTACAGCCGAATCGACATCGCACTCGACCCCTTTCCCTACAACGGCACGACAACGACCTGCGAGGCCCTGTGGATGGGCCTGCCGGTTCTCACCCTGGCGGGCAAGCGTCACTCCGCGCGTGTCGGGGTGAGCCTGCTGTCGCAGCTCGGGCTGACGGAGCTGATTGCCGATTCCCCCGAGGATTATGTCCAGAAAGCAGTCGCCCTGGCGGAAGACCGGGAACGCCTGATTGCCCTGCGTGCCGGCATACGGGAACGCATGCAGGCCTCCTCCTTGCTCGACCATGCCGGGTTTACCCGCAAGCTGGAACAGGCCTACCGGGAAATGTGGGCGATTGCCGCAGAAAAACTCGCGGCGGAACAAGGCCGGATCGTGGCCTGAGCTGCGCCACCACAGGGCACACACCACACACCGGCACGACTGACAAAGCATATTCACTTCGGACACGTCATGCCTTTCAAGACTCGCTTACTGGATTTCTTTCTTCAACGCCTGCAACGCCGCCTGGCCTTGTCCAGCGATGCCCCCCCCAAAAACGAAGCCCCTGAAATGCACGAATCCGGCGAGCTGCGTTTGCACATTGGCGGGCTCGAACCCAAAGAAGGCTGGAAAATCCTCAACATCAACCCGGGGCCGCAAGTCGACTTTCATGGCGACATTCACGATCTGTCGCAATTCCAAACCAATTCCATCCTTGAAATTTACGCCAGCCACGTCCTGGAGCATGTAGGGCAAGGGGCAGCACCGGAAGTATTCCACTCGCTCCATCGGGTGCTTCAGCCGGGCGGCCGTCTGATGATCTCAGTGCCCGACCTTGAAGTATTGTGTGCCTTGTACCTGGAGGCTGCTGAAAAACCCGGGCAGCGGCATCATGTCATGCGGATGATGTTCGGCGGCCAAACCGATGCTTACGACTTTCATTACATTGGTTACGATTTCCACTTTCTCTCCAGCCTCTTGACTGCCGCCGGGTTTTCCACGGTGCAGCGTGTTGAGAACTTTGGCTTGTTCAGCGATACCAGTAGCTATGTCTGTTACGGGCGAGCCATCAGCCTGAACCTCATCGCAACCAAACCCTGATCGTTTCGGAGCGAACATGCAGGGCATTGGCGTCTTGCGCTACACACTTTCCCCGCCCCCTTGATGCTGGAAGCAGGCCAGAGCTGACCCCTTTAATTGCAACAAGGTGGGGCTGTCATTTTTTTGCGATATACCGAACATCGATCATTCCCTCAAAATGTGCATCCTGCGTCCATAACGTGGCCTTCCGTTGGCGGGCACAGGCCAGGATGATGCTGTCGGCCAAAGCCAGTTTTGTTTGCGCCGAAAGGTGGGCGGCCGAAAGCGCAAGGTGGTCATTCAGATCGATGGTATGGCTTTGACGCATGATGGCGACGGCACGCAATGCGTCGCTTTCATTGCGCTGCTGCAAGATTCGCTTGAACACCTCGAACAGGCACAGCGTGGGCACGATCAGGCGCGCTGTATCTTCGATCGCGGGGGCAAAAAAATCGGCGTTTGCCCCGTTGGCGAAATACTCCAGCCAACCGCAGGAATCCACCAGATTAAGACCGGCACTCATACCCGGTCAGCCTCACGAACGATCGTCGTGTCAATGCCCGCCAGAAAACCGCGCGCGCTATCTGCTGTCTCGATCGGCAGCAACTCGATGCGGCGATCAATCGTGACCACCTGCATCTTCTGCCCGACCGAGATACCCATCTGCTCACGGACGGCCAGGGGAATCACGACCTGAAACTTTGGGGAGACGGTGACGGACAGCATGCAGAATTCCTTATCGATAAGGTAATCGTTTTACGATTTTATCATCGATGCGAGGAAAGGTAATCAGCTCCTCCCATAACGGTTTCGTCACCCCGGCGAAGGCCGGGGCCCAGGGCCTTTATACTCCTGGGGTTCCGGCCTTCGCCGGAACGACGATTCTGGATACCGGATTGCATAAACCGGGCCAAAAATGGAGAGAAGAAAAATGTCTGATTGCGAAGAGGTTGTTGCTATTCTGAAAAGAATGGAGCAAAACCAATTGAAAGCCCTCCAAGTTCAGTCTGAGCAATTGGCCCAGTCGAAAGCACAGATCGAAAAAACTGAGGCTCGAGTTCAAGAGAGCATTGAGCTACAGAAAATCGCCGTATCTAGGCAAGCCAGGGCACTCAATCTTGTTGTGCCAATTCTTTTGCTGGCCATGCTGTATGTTGCCTACTTGCTGTTCCGGCAGACTTGACGCTTTTGCATGCGAGCTTATGATGATTACATGCTCTCGGGTCTTGCATTAACACATCCCCCCACGGGCTAGATGTATATCAAGCCTTGCAATCACACACCTTGACGTTGCCGCAGCCGAATGCCTACAAAAGAGGCCGTGTTCATGCTGTGGTGCAAAACAGGAAAACCGCCAGATACGGGCCGGAGAACGTAGAATACGCGGGCAAATTACGGTGGGCCGATGAGTGATCGGCCCTTTCTCTTTTGGGGAAGCCGTGTTCTGCTCTTGTCGATCAGGGGATGTTTCGGGTGGGTGAGGTCGTGTGCCGTGTGTTTGGGTGCGACCTTCGCTGTGGCCTGCTTTCGCTGCGCCTGATCCCCTTCACCTTATAGCGGTTCCTTCAGCGGGCGCACAGACGCCTGGCGATGCGAGCCCCGGGAGCTTTCCGATGCATTTTTCCGACCTTGGCCTGCGGGCCGAGATTCTGCGCGCCATTGCCGAAGAGGGTTATGACAGCCCGACCCCCATTCAGGCCCAGGCCATTCCATTGGTGCTGGCGGGGCATGATTTGATGGCCGCCGCCCAGACCGGTACGGGCAAGACGGCCGGTTTTACGCTGCCCATCCTGCAACTCATCAGCACCCGGCCAGCCCGCAGCCGGGCGCGGCCGCGGGTGCTGGTGCTCACGCCGACACGCGAGCTTGCGGCGCAGGTCGAGGAAAGCGTTCGGACCTATGGGCGGCACTTGTCGCTCAGGACGGCCGTCGTATTTGGTGGGGTGTCCATGGGGCCGCAGGAGAAAGCACTCCGCAGCGGTCTGGATATTCTCGTGGCTACGCCAGGACGTTTGCTGGACCATCTCGGGCAGCGGACGGCGGATCTTTCAGGGGTGGAAATTCTGGTGCTCGACGAAGCCGACCGGATGCTCGACATGGGCTTTTTGCCCGATATGCGAAAGCTTTTCGCGCTGTTACCCAAGACACGCCAGACCCTGCTCTATTCGGCGACGTTTTCCGATGAAATCCGGCAGCTGGCGGCAGGTTTGCTGCAAGACCCGAAATCTGTCGAAGTGGCTCCGCGCAATACCGCTGCTGAAACGGTGGCTCAGGCGGTTTATCCGGTGGATAAAGCCAGGAAGCGCGATTTGTTGGTCCAGCTCATTCGCGAGCACAACTGGCATCAGGTGCTGGTTTTCACCCGCACCAAGCACGGGGCCAATGCCCTGGCCGAAAAGCTCGACAAGGCCGGCATTCCGGCAGCGGCGATTCATGGCAACAAAAGTCAGGGCGCGCGCACCCGTGCGCTGGCCGAGTTCAAGAGCCTGAAACTACAGGTACTGGTTGCCACCGACATCGCCGCGCGCGGCATCGACATCGACCAGCTGCCGCATGTCGTAAATTACGAGCTGCCCAACGTGCCCGAAGATTATGTGCATCGCATCGGCCGCACCGGCCGCGCCGGAGCCAGCGGAGAGGCCATTTCGCTGGTCTGTGTCGATGAACACTTGCTGCTTCGTAATATCGAACGCCTGCTCAAGAAGCCGATCGAGCAGCGTCAAGTGCCCGGTTTCGAGCCTGACCCCAGCATCAAGCCCGAGCCCATCGAGAATGGGCGCAACGGAAAAAATGGAAGAAACGGAAGAAACGGAAAAACCGGGCGCGATGACCCAGGCCGCACTCAACCCGGCGGGCGAAGCAGGCCGCCCGGAAAACCCGGCGGGCCGCGTGGCCAGGCGGCATCCAGCGGCGACAAGCCGTCCGGCACTGGCAAGCCCGCGACACGGCCCGGCGGCACGCAGCATCATTCGGGCAACCGCCATCGCTGAAGCAACGTTAAAGCATCGCTGAAGCGAAGGGCAAACGGGCGTGCGCTTCAAGTCCGGGTTCCCATCCCGGTTCAAATCCCGGTTTCAATGCCTCGCGCCGCACTCTGGCAAAATTCCGGTTTCTTTCTTCGAGTGAAACCGGGGTAACGCATGGACGCATCGAACAGCTTGACTTCCACCGCACGGCGTGAAGTCTTGTTGCGGAACACGTTTCAGATCGTCGCCTTACCTGCCTTTGGCCTGGGCTTGGCCATGGCCATTAGCCCACAGACCTTCTGGCGATTGCTGGGGCTCGATGTCGGGCCGGACGGTGTGGTCGCCATTCTTTATGGCTGTGTGCTGATGGGCGTGGGGCTTTCCAGCATGGTCGCCCTACGCAATCCGGCGGCGCATGTCAGCCTGTTCCTGCTGGTGGGGCTTTACAAAGGTGCGGCCTTCATCGCCCTCATCCTTCATGGCCTGCAAGACGCTGCGGGCCTGCCCTTCACGGGGTGGGTCATCGCCTTTGCCTATCTTGCCATGAGCCTTTACTGCCTGGCCCTTTATCCCTGGCGATCCCCTTCCTGAGCCACACCCTCATGGAGGATTTTCTCGTCATCGGTAGCGGCTTCGGCGGTGCTGTCGCTGCCCTTGAACTCGTGCGTGCCGGAGCGCGGGTGAGCCTCATCGAGCGAGGCCCCTGGCGCGACACTCTGCCGCTGCGTAGCAGCAACATCATCCCTCACGCGCAACTGGCTCCCCTGCCGCAAGGGCGACACTTCTTCAGCCATGCCCTGTTTCGCCTGCACCACTCCGGGCTGCCCCGGCAAGGGCTGTCCTTGCATCGTCACGGCCTGCTGGAAGCCTTCAACGACACCGGATTGCGCGTGATCTGTGCCTCGGGCGTGGGCGGCGGCAGCCATGCCTATGGCGGTCTGCATTCCGGGCCTTTGCGGGACGACTACTGGGATCATCGCGCTGAAGGCGTGGATCGACAAAGCATGGCCGTGCACCAATCCGCCCTGCTGCAACAATTTGCCTCCTCGCCCGCGCCCCGAGAGGGCGATGGACAACGTCCGCCCATCCCGCGCGAGCCCTGGGAACAAAAAACGCACGCCTTTCTTGAAATCTCGCCGGAAGCTCAGCCGCGCTGGGCTTATCTCCTGCCCGACCCCCCCGGCCAGCCGCGCGTGGTGACTCAGGACGGCATCCGCCGACAAGAATGTGATTTTTCTCAGGAAGGCCTGTTTGGCTCGCCCGGCGGAGCCAAGCTGACACTGGATGTGGCCTGTCTGCTACCCGCCTTGCGCGCCGGGCTCACGCTGCACGCTGGGCTGGACGTACAGCAGATCACCCGCGAGGCACAAGGCTTTTCCGTACAGGCCCTTGAGCTCGCGACAGGAAAGACAAGGCATTTCACGGCCCGTCGGCTGATTCTTTCGGCCGGGGCGATCAACAGTGTGGCCTTGTTGCTGCGTAGCCGGGCAAACGGCGGTTTGTCGGGCATGCCTGCACTGGGTCTGGGGCTGGGCAGCAATGCAGACGTAATGGCCTGGTTCGCAGTCAATACGCCCGGTGCCAATCATCCCGCCGCAGGTGTTTATCAACGTTTTTACCGCCACCGCGACGATGTTGACGCAAAAGGCCAGGCCACGGGCCCGACGCTGTTGCAGACGGGGCTCAGCGGGCTTTCTGCCGTGCCGCTTCTACCCGGTTTTCTGCGCCGTCGCCTGCAGCGTGATCTTTTCATCGCCACCATGGGTGTGGATGCCGCCGATGGCCGCGTCACCCTGGAAAATGGCCGGGTGCGCCTGCATTACGACAAACGCAACAGCCCGGTGTTCGCGCGCATCGAAGCACATCTGGCCACGTTGCGTACGCTGTCCGGCAAACCGCTTCGCGCCGCCGGGCGTATCGCCACCGTGCATCCCCTCGGCGGGGCACGCCTGGGAGAACACATCAACGATTCGGTCATCAATGGCCGGGGCGAGGTGCACGACATCCCCGGACTTTTCATCACCGATGCCAGCGCGCTACCGGCCGCACCAGGCAGCCCACCCTCCTTGAGCATCGCAAGCTGGTCACGCCATGTGGCGCAGGGATTGATTCGGGAGGGATGAGGATTTGGCGTTTTGGAATGCGAGAATGGATCGCGATGCATGTTGCGGAGGGAGAAATGAAAATGCGAGTCAACCGAAACTGAGCGTTCGGCCGCATCTTGCTCAAAATGCTTTATTTATTCCCTTTCTTTATTCCCTTCGACGCCCCTGCGGAGAAGCGCATGGGGTTGCCGGGCTGGAAATTGCACCCGCTCACGGGGGCACTTAAGGATCATTGGGCGGTGTCAATCAGTGGCAACTGGCGGATGACCTTCACTTTCGACAACGGCGACGCCATCCTGGTCGACTATCAGGACTACCACTGATTGAGGAACATCATGACGAGAATGCACAACCCTCCGCACCCTGGCGAAGTCCTGCGAGACGGGGTTTTCACTGATACCGGCATAACGCGCCCAGCGCATCGGTGTCACGCGCGTGACGCTGTCTCGCGTACTGAATGGTAAGGCCGGTATCAGTGCTGATGTGGCCTTGCGCCTCGCTGCCGCACTCGGCGGGAGTGCCGGGAGCTGGCTGCATATGCAGGCGGATTACGAGCTATGGCAGGCCGAGAAGACGCTGAAACGTACCGTGGCGAAGATTGAGCCGCTGAAGCTGGCCGTTTGAGTTCTCACCACCCTGGTGGGTTCAGGCAAACGGGCGGGCAGTTCAAGTCCGGGTTCAAAAAAGTTCGACCCGCTTGACGATGCCCGTTTCGGGCCGCTCCATGGTTGCGGCGTAATTGCTTTCGCTGCGCGCGGCTTCCCCCGACATGGCTGTGCCGTTCAGGACGCGTTTGCACCAGGCCGTGCCGCTGTCAGGCTCGAAGAGCACCTTGCGGGGCCAGGTGCCGCCGAAGTCGTGGGAGAGCAGGGGGAATTTTTCGCGTTCCAGCCATTCGCGGGTGAAGCGGATATTGTTTTCGCCGATGGCCGTGCGGATCGAGGTGATGACACGCCCGCCGCCAAAGGCTTTGGCCACGATGCGCCGTTTTTGCGCGCCCTGATCCAGCAAGGCGTTGACCAGCACTTCCATGGCGTAATCGCCGCGCAGCAGGGCATCCTGCTCGCCATTGCCGCTGGGTTTGCCGCTGGGCAGCATGAAATGGTTCATGCCGCCGATTTTTGCGATGGGGTCGTACAGACAGACGGCGACACAGGAGCC
>CAZFPI010000042.1:10212-12300 GCA_964521075.1 uncultured Sterolibacterium sp. | reverse complement strand
GCCGTGTGCATTTCGGCCAGCCCGCGCGCGCCGTCGTCACCCATGCCGGTCATGATGATGCCCAGCGCGTTGCGGCCGGCGGTCTGGGCGACAGAGCGAAAGAGCACGTCGACGGAAGGTTTGTGACGATTGACGAGAGGGCCGTCGACGACTTCGACGATGTATTGCGCGCCGCTGCGTTTGAGCAGCATGTGCCGCCCGCCCGGGGCGATGAGGGCGCGGCCGGGGATGACGCGCTCGCCATTTTGGGCTTCGCGGACATCGACCTTGCAAAGCCCGTTGAGCCGGGCGGCGAACATGGCGGTGAATTTTTCCGGCATGTGCTGGACGATGACCATGCCCGGGCAGACCGCTGGCAGGGCTTTCAGGACGGTCTCCAGGGCTTGTGTGCCGCCTGTCGATGTGCCGATGGCCACCACGCCTTCGGTGGTTTTTGCCATGGCAGTGGCGGCCCGGGTGGGTGTTTGCGAGGCCAGGATGGCATCGGCATTCAGCTTGGGCGGCGGGGCGGCGGGGCGGGTGGCGAGGTTCTTTGCGTTGGCGCGGGCTGCCGCGCGGATGGCGGCGACCAGATCGCCGGAGGCGTCGGAGAGAAACTGTTTCACGCCCAGACGAGGCTTGGTGATGATGCCAAACGCACCGGCTTCGAGGGCTTGCAGCGTGGTTTCAGCACCTTGCTCGGCCAGCGAGGAGCAGATGACGACGGGAGTGGGCCGCTCGGCCATGATCTTTCGCAGGAAGCTGACGCCGTCCATGCGTGGCATTTCGATGTCGAGGGTGATGACATCGGGCCAGTTCTGCTTCATCTTGTCGAGCGCGAAGAGCGGGTCAGCTGCCGCGCCGATGACTTCGATATCGGGTTCGCGTTCGAGGATTTCCCGGATGGTCTGGCGGACGACGGCTGCATCGTCGACGATCATGACCCGGATTTTTCTGGAGGATTCGGTATTCATGGCAGGCCGGAAAGGGATCAGGACAGACGATAGACGGTTGGTTTGACGGGTTTGATGCAGTCGGTCACGCTGTTGAGGCTCTCCGAGTGGCCGATGATGAGCCAGCCGCCCGGGTGCAGCTGGCGGACGAGACGTTCGACGACTTGCCGCTTGGTTTCGTTCTGGAAGTAGATCATGACATTTCGCAAGAAGATGACATGAAACTTTCCCATGGACGGCAGGGGCTGGTTGAGGTTGACCTGCATGAAACGGGTGTGCCGCCGGAGTTCTTGTGAAATGAGGAAACTGCCTTCGTGTTCCCGAACCCCTTTCAGGCAGTATTTTTTGAGGTATTCCGCAGACAGGCCGCGTGTTTTGTCCAACCAATACTGGCCGCGTTCGGCGGTGGCCAGGACAGATCTGTTGATGTCCGAGCCGGTGACAGTCCAGGGCGCGCGCAGGCCCAGCGCATCGGCCAGTGTCATGGCGATGGTGTAGATTTCTTCGCCGGTGGAGCTGGCAGCACTCCAGACATCGAAAGGACGATCCGGCGGGTGATCGGCGAGGATGACATTTTTCAGAAACTCGAAATGCCCCGGCTCGCGGAAAAAATAGGTTTCGTTCGTGGTCAGCAGTTCAACCATCAGATCGAGTTCTTCGTCGTTGCCCGGCTGGGTGACGTACTTGTAATACTCGCTGTAGCTTTTGTGGCCGTAGTGACGCAGCCGCCGCCCCAGCCGCCCCATGAGCAATATCTGCTTGGAATCCCCCATGCTGATGCCCGCGATGCGGTGGATCAGTTGCTGGAACTGGGTGAATTCAGCCGGAGTGATGGTGGCGTTGGTGGTGGTGGTCATGGCAGCTCAGCGGTCTTATCCCGTTCATTTGAGCATAAAACCCGCGCGCTGGCGGCAGAAAATCACCGGCCAGAATAGACCAGGTGCAATAGCGCGTCTTGCGCGCGCTTCGCGTCGGCGGCTTTGGGGTGGTTCGCCAGAAACACGACGATCTGCCAGCGGCCATGCGCGTCGAGCACATAGCCTGCCATCGCGCTCACGCCTTCCAGCGAGCCTGTCTTGATGTGGGCCCGGCCACGGAGCGGCTCGTCGTTCAGCCGTTTTTTCATCGTGCCATCCACGCCGGCAAGCGGCAGCGA
>CAZFPI010000042.1:0-10112 GCA_964521075.1 uncultured Sterolibacterium sp. | reverse complement strand
TCCGGATGCGGCTCGGCCAGAATTTCGACGCCCCTGCCCGCCGGGCCCGGGCTCAGAAAGATGCGGATGGCTTTCAGATTGACCAGCAGCGCGTCCGGCATGACGTTGTAGGGGCGTAGCGGCTGATCGTCGAAAGGGGCGGCGGTCTGGCTGGCCAGTGCTGCCTGATCGAACAGGCTGCGGTCGAGCACCAGATCGCCGCGAATATCGCGCACGCCCTTTGCCCGCAGGCGGTGGAGCAGCAGCCAGAACCGCTCCAGCGTCAGGGCAGGGTCGCCGCTGCCACGCAGGATCAGATCGTCGTCGAGTACGCCGTCGCGCGGGAGGCGGTGGGCGAGCAGTGTCGTTTGCCAGCGTTTTTCCGGCCCCAGCATGTCGAGTGCGGCGTAGGTGGTGAGCAGCTTCATCAGCGAAGCCGGGTTGAAGGCGCGCCCGGCGTTGAAGCGCAAAGGGGGCGGGCTGCGGGGGTGGCCAGGGCCGGGCTCGGGGACATCTGCCTTTTGCACCACCACGGCAACAGCATCTTCGGGAATACCGGCCTGCCGGAGGGCCTGGCGGACGGTGTCGGGGAGAGATGCCGCATTTCGGGCCGCATTTTCCGCGATGGCCGGAGCGGCAGGCGGCAATGCCAGGCAGATGCCGGTAAGCAATATGCGAAGGGAGATTCGCATCATGCGGCGTTGAAGCTCAGCCTGCCCGGAAGCGGCTTCCTGCGGGCAGCGGAAAGCCTGCGAGGAATTCGCGTATCGGCAGGCGTTTTCCGCCGGGTTTTTGTAGCTCTGTCAGGCACAGCACGCCTTCGCCGCAGGCTACCTGTACGCCTTCCGGGCCGCTGGCGAGTACCGTACCGGGTTCTCCCCGGCCGCTGAGTGCTTCGGCACGCCAGAGCTTGAGGGGGGTATCGCCAAGCAGGGCGGTGGCCCCGGGGAAGGGGTTGAAAGCGCGAACCCGGCGAGCGAGCGTGGTGGCGGGTTGATGCCAGTCGAGCTGCGCTTCTTCCTTGGTGATTTTTGAAGCGTAAGTAATTCCGCCATCTTTTTGGATAGCAGGTACTAACTTATCGAGCTGGGGCAGGGCTTCCACGATGAGGCGCGCGCCCTGGGCCGCGAGCTTGTCGTGCAAGGTGGAGGCCGTGTCCGCCGGGGCGATGGGCAGGGCTTCCCGGAGCAGCATCGCGCCGGTATCGAGCCCGGCATCCATCTGCATGAGGGTGATGCCGGTTTCTGTATCGCCTGCTTCGATGGCGCGCTGGATCGGGGCGGCTCCCCGCCAGCGGGGCAGGAGGGATGCGTGGATGTTGACGCAGCCCAGAGGCGGCAGATCGAGCACGGCCTGCGGCAGGATCAGGCCATAGGCGGCGACGATCATCAGCCCGGCTCCGGCCGCCACCGCAGCGCGAATGGGTTCGTGGCTGGCGGGGTCGCGGAGCTTTTCGGGCTGGTAAACCGGGATGCCGTGCTGCAGGGCGAGTTGCTTGACGGCACTGGGCATGAGCTTCATGCCGCGTCCGGCGGGCCTGTCCGGCTGAGTCAGCACTAACGTCACTTCGTGCCCGGCGGCCAGCAGGGCGGCGAGTGCCCGGGCGGCGAATTCGGGCGTACCTGCGAAAATGAGGCGCATCAGGCGATTACCCTGTCGTGGTGTTTGACCTGTTTGTTCAGCCGGGTCTTGATGCGTTCCTGCTTGAGGCGGGAGAGATATTCGACAAAGACCTTGCCCTGGAGGTGGTCGAGTTCGTGCTGGATGCAAATGGCCAGCAGCCCTTCGGCATCGCGCTCAAACACCTGGCCGTCGAGCCCCCGGGCACGAACGCGCACACGGGCAGCGCGGGTGACGGTTTCATAGACGCCAGGAACGGACAGGCAGCCTTCCTCGCCTTCGCATTCGCCCTCCCGCGCGATGATTTCAGGGTTGATGAGGGTCATCAGATCGGTCTTGTCTTCGGAGACATCGATGACGACCAGTTGAACGTGGTGATCGACCTGGGTAGCCGCCAGACCAACACCCGGGGCGGCGTACATGGTTTCGGCCATGTCTGCGGCCAGCTGGCGCAAGGCATCGTCAATGTGTTCGATGTGCCTCGCCCGGGTATGCAAACGCGGGTCGGGATAACGGAGGATGGGCAGGATGGCCATGTTGTTTTTTTATGAAACTCAAGTAGGACGATGATCGAAACTGTTGCCGAATTAAGTCATTGGATGCAAAATCTCATGCGGTTCATCATTGATCCGGCACGATGAAGATTGATTCTGCCTCTGTGAACTGCAGACAGCCGTGGCCGTAAGTCGTAGCCGTAGTCGTAAGGGCTGCCCCTACAGGCGGCGATTCATACATTAACGCGCTGGATCAATATCTGCCGACCTGCTTTTCCTGTTGTCGGCAGGATTGCATCCACGCTTACTTCCGGAAAGAGCCCTTCATGAACGCGATGATTCCCGCCACGAAGCGTCAAATTATATCCGCCCTGTTTCTGGGCTGCTCGGGTCTGGGGCTGGCCTTGCCGCCCGCCGCTCTGGCGCAAACACCCCCTGCGGCAGCGCAAGCGCGTGGCAATGTGCTGGAACTGGCCGAGAACGCGCCAGATCACCACGTCGTCGTGAAGGGGGACACGCTCTGGGGTATCTCCGGTGTTTTCCTGAAGCAGCCCTGGCGCTGGCCGGAAATCTGGCAGCTCAACAAGGAACAGATCAAGAATCCGCACTGGATCTACCCTGGCCAGATCGTTTATCTGGATCGCAGCGGGGATCAGCCCCGCTTGCGTATCGGCAATCCGGTGGGGGCTGGCGGCATCAATAAACTCGGGCCGAAGGTCTATACCACGGACAGCCAGCAGGCGATTCCCAGCATCCCGAGCAAGCTCATCGAACCTTTCCTGTCGCAACCGCTCGTCATCGAATCCGGCGAGCTCGACCAGGCTCCGCGCATCGTCGCCACCCAGGAAGATCGCGTGGTGGCGGGGAGTGGCAATACGATTTACGCCACCGGCCTGCCCGCATCGAAACCTTCATCCGTCTGGATGATCTACCGCCCCGGCAAGCCCTTGATCGACCCGGACAATCAAGCAGTGCTGGGGTATGAAGCCTTCTATCTGGGCAGCGCGCGGCTCATTCGGGAAGGTGAGCCGGCCACACTGGAAATCATCAAATCGACACAGGAAATCGGCCAGAACGACCGGCTCGTGCCCTCGCCCCCGCCAAGCATCATCAACTACATTCCCCATGCACCTGCCAAGGCTATCGAAAGCCGCGTGATGTCGATATATGGCGCGGTGGAGGAAGGAGCGACTCACTCCATCATCACCCTCTCGCGCGGCGCGGCGGATGGCCTCGAAGTCGGCCATGTGCTGGCACTCTCGCGGGCCGGGGTGAAAGTCGGTAACCGTTATCAGGACAAGCTGGAAACCTACCAGCTGCCGGACGAACGCTATGGACTGGTGTTCGTCTTCCGGGTATTCGATCACGTTGCCTACGCACTGGTGATGAACGTGAACCGCCCGGTCATCGTGGGTGACGCCGCAAAAACGCCTTAAGGAGACGCTGATTAAATCAGATCCGTTCGGGCTGAGCCTGTCGAAGCCCTTGTTTGTAAAGGTAGTGCCCTTCGACAAGCTCAGGGCGAACGGAATAAATCAGTGTTTCCTTAAATCCGGAGTTTCCAGGAAGGATTCCGCCCTGCCATGACCAGGGATGCCGCCACCGATGGTCTGGCCGCCTGGCTGCGGTTCGCGCTCACCCGGGGTGTGGGCGCGGAAACCCAGCGCAATCTGCTGGCCGCCTTTGGCCTGCCGGAAACCATTTTCACCGTCGGCCACGCTGCCTTGCGCGGTGTGGTTGGCGAAACCGTCGCCCATCGGCTGCGGGTGGCGGAAGACGAAACCCTGAAAAATGTCGAGGCAGCACTGGAGTGGGCCCGCCAGCCTGACAATCACATTCTGACCCTGGCCGATGCGGAATATCCGCAAGCCCTTTTGCGTAGTGCCGACCCACCTGTCCTGCTGTACGCCAAGGGGCGGATCGACTTGCTCAACCGTCCGGCTCTGGCCATCGTGGGCAGCCGTAACGCCACGCCGCAGGGGCTTTCCAATGCCGAAGCCTTTGCCAGCGCATTTGCCTGCGCCGGGCTGACAGTCGTCAGCGGTCTGGCCCTGGGGATCGATACCGCCGCGCATCGCGGCGCGCTGTCTGGCTGCGCGGCAGAACAAGGCTCCACCATCGCCGTCATCGGCACGGGAGCTGACCGCATCTACCCAGCCCGCAATCAGCCACTCGCGCATCAACTGGCCCGGCAAGGCCTCATCCTCAGCGAATTTCCACTGGGAACCCCGGCGATCAGCGGCAATTTCCCGCGTCGCAACCGCCTCATCGCGGGGCTATCACTGGGCTGTCTCGTCGTCGAGGCGGCAGCGCGCAGCGGTTCGCTGATTACCGCCCGGCTGGCTGCCGAGGCAGGGCGCGAAGTGTTCGCCATTCCCGGCTCCATCCATTCGCCGCTGGCCAAAGGTTGCCATCAGCTCATCAAACAGGGGGCCAAGCTGGTCGAATCCGCCCAGGATGTACTGGAGGAACTCCAGCTACCGGCCACCCTCCCCGAAAAGCGGAGCCCACCCGCAGCGGCTCGTGGCAACGAGGATGGCAACGACGGTAGCAACGGGGGTAGCGATGGCGACACCAGCAGGCTGCTGGCCGCGCTGGGCCATGACCCTTGCCCGCTGGATACGCTGGTCGAGCGTGCAGGCTTGACGACACAGGCGGTTCTTGCCATTCTGCTGCAGCTTGAGCTGGAAGGCCGGGTGGCCAGTCTGGCCGGTGGCCGTTACCAGCGTTTGTGCTGAGTTCGCGCTGAGTTTTTTCCGGGTTTACCGGTATTTTTCGTATTTTTCGTATTCCCGCCCTCTTTTTCCCCGGGGCTGGCGGAACCCCTCCATGGTGCTTCATGTTCGATATTCTTGTTTACCTGTTTGAAAACTACGCAGGGCCTGGCGTTTTTCCCGAAATGTCGGTCTTGACCCGCAAGCTGACGGCTGTCGGCTTCGAAGAAGAAGAAGTTTCTGCCGCACTCGAATGGCTGTCTGGCCTGGGAGAAACCGCAGCGCGTGCCGGGGAGACAAACCCGCCGGCAACCTCGCGCAGCCTGCGTGTCTACACGGGAGGCGAGCTTGCCCACCTGCCGGTCGAATGCCGCAGTTTTCTGCTTTATCTCGAAGAACTGGGGGCCATCGACGTTGCGCGGCGCGAGGAGATCATCGAGGGCGCGCTGGCCCTGGAAGATGACGACGTATCACTGGCCCAGCTCAAGATCATCGCCTTGATGGTGCTCTGGCGTCAGCACTCCTCGATCGAATCGCTCGACGCGCTGCTGCTGGAGGAACTGCTGTCCGCCAATGACGAACCGGCCACCCTGCATTGACCAACCGATGACCTGACGGTTGACATCACGGCTTGCCAGCCATCGCTGGCCCCGCTTATGATGCGCCGCTTCTGCCGCTATGCTGCTTCTTCGTTTCCCGATTGCATGAGTAAACAACTAATCATCGCCGAAAAACCTTCCGTCGCCCAGGATATCGCCCGTGCCCTGGGAGGCTTCACCCGCGAAGGCGATTACTTCGAGAGCGAGCAGTTCGTGCTCTCCTCGGCCATCGGCCACCTGCTCGAGCTGACCGTGCCGGAAGAATACGAAGTCAAGCGAGGCAAATGGTCTTTCGCCCATCTGCCGGTGATTCCGCCACATTTCACACTGAACCCGATCGACAAGACAGCCGACCGGCTCAAGCTGCTCACCCGGCTCATCAAACGCAAAGACGTGGCCGGCCTCATCAATGCCTGTGACGCGGGCCGCGAAGGGGAGCTGATCTTCCGTTACGTCGCCCAGCATGCCAAAACCGACAAGCCGGTGCGGCGTCTCTGGCTGCAGTCGATGACCCAGAACGCGATCCGCGATGGTTTCGCCCATCTGCGTACCGATGCGGAAATGCTACCGCTGGCAGACGCCGCACGCTGCCGCTCCGAAGCGGACTGGCTCATCGGCATCAATGGCACACGCGCCATGACAGCCTTCAATTCCAAGGAAGGCGGCTTTCACAAGACACCGGTGGGCCGTGTGCAAACGCCGACCCTGGCCATTCTCGTCGAACGCGAGGACAAGATTCGCAGCTTCCAGCCGCGTGACTACTGGGAAGTCGAGGCCGAATTCGGTGCTGTGGCCGGTGCTTACCGGGGCCGCTGGTTCGACGAGAAATTCAAGAAGGGCGAGGACGAACATGCCCGTGCAGAACGCCTCTGGGACAAATCCCGCGCCGAGGCCATCCGCCAGAAATGCCTGGGCAAGCATGGTGCTGTCGAAGAAGAAAGCAAGCCGACGACCCAGCTCTCGCCGCAACTGTTCGACCTGACCTCCCTGCAGCGCGAGGCCAATGGCCGCTTCGGCTTTTCCGCCAAGGCCACGCTGGGGCTCGCGCAGGCCCTGTACGAAAAGCACAAGGTACTGACTTACCCACGTACCGATTCGCGCTGTCTGCCCGAGGACTACATCCCCAACGTCCGGGAAGCACTGGAGGCACTGGGCGAGACGGCCTACTCGCCTTTCTCTGGCGAAATTCTCGGGAATGGCTGGGTTCACCCGAACAAGCGCATTTTCAATAACGCCAAAATCAGCGACCACTTCGCCATCGTGCCGACGGCGCAAACGCCCAAACATCTTTCCGAACCAGAACAGAAACTCTACGACCTCGTCGTCAAGCGGTTTCTGGCGATCTTCTATCCGGCAGCCGAATACAACGTCACCACGCGCATCACCCGTGTCGAAGGCGAACCCTTCAGGAGCGAGGGCAAGGTACTGGTCACACCCGGCTGGCTGGCCGTCTATGGCAAAGAAGCCCGGGCCGACTTCGACGAAAAAGGCGAGAAAAACGAAAAAAGCGGTGGCCCGCAACTCGTGCCGGTGCAAAAGGACGAGCGGGTCTGGAGCAATGATGTCGAGGTCAAGCCGCTGGCCACCCGGCCACCACCGCGCTTCTCCGAAGCCACCCTGCTCTCCGCCATGGAAGGGGCGGGCAAACTGGTCGATGATGAAGAATTGCGCGATGCCATGTCGGCGCGTGGCCTGGGAACACCCGCCACTCGCGCAGCCACCATCGAAGGTTTGATCCAGGAAGAATACGTCCACCGCAATGGCCGCGAGCTGCAACCGACGGCCAAGGCCAATTCCCTCCTGTTCGCGCTCTCCCGTCTGGGAGTGAATGAGCTGCGCTCCCCCGAGCTTACCGGCCACTGGGAACACAAGCTCAAGCAGATGGAAAGCGGCCAGCTCGCGCGCGGGGAATTCATGGATCACATCGTCGGCCAGACGCAGGAAATGGTCGAGCGCATCAAGACAGGCGAATTCCCCGACGAGGCTTTCAGCACTCTTGGGACTCCCTGCCCGAAGTGTGGTGGCGTGGTGCAGGAAAACTACAAAAAATTCCAGTGCAAGACCTGTGATTTTTCCCTGTGGAAGGTTGTCGCCAGCCGGCAGTATGAGCCCGAGGAAGTCGAAGTACTGCTCTCCGAACGCAGCATCGGCCCTTTGCAAGGCTTTCGCAGCAAGATGGGGCGCCCCTTCGCCGCCATCATCCGCCTCAATGCAGAACATCAACCCGAGTTCGATTTCGGCAATAGCGAAAACGAGGCCGAGGAGCTTGATTTCAGCGGACAGGAATCGCTGGGAGCTTGCCCGAAATGCGCCGCCCGCGTATTTGAAACCGGCATGACCTACGTTTGCGAAAAATCCGTTGGTGCTGCGAAATCCTGCGATTTCCGCTCAGGGAAAATCATCCTGCAGCAAGCTATCGAACGGGCGCAGATGCAGAAATTGCTAACGACCGGCAAAACCGATCTGCTCAAGGATTTTGTCTCCTCCCGCACCCGGCGCAAGTTCTCCGCCTATCTGGTGCGCGGCAAGGACGGCAAGGTGAGCTTCGAATTCGAGCCGCGCGCCCCGAAGGCCAAAGCCGGAAAAGCAGCAGCCGAAGCAGAAACCGGCGGCGAGGCGACGCCTGAAAAAACGGCCGGGGCCACGGAAAAACCGGCCAAGGCCACCAAGGCCACCAAGGCCACCAAGGTCACCAAGGTCACCAAAGCCACCGAAGCCACCGAAGCCCCAAAAGCCAGAAAAACGGCAAAGACAAGCACCGGAACATCAACGGCTACCCGAAAGAAATCTTCTGCATAAACGGCGGCCCGCGTGGCCGCCGCGACCGCCATCACGGCTTTTCATCTCGAAGGAGTGTGCATCATGGCCAGCAAGAAATCCGCCCTCCCCGCCATCGACATCGGCATCAGCGCGAATGACCGCGAAAAAATCGCCCGGGGGCTCTCCGCCCTGCTGGCAGACAGCTACACGCTGTACCTGATGACGCACAATTTCCACTGGAACGTCACCGGGCCGATGTTCAATACCCTGCACCAGATGTTCATGACGCAATACACCGAGCAATGGAACGCGCTCGACGTGATTGCCGAGCGCATCCGCGCCCTGGGCATTGCCGCCCCCGGAACCTACAAGGAATTCGTCAAGCTGGCCTCGATCCGTGAAGTCGAAGGTGTGCCCCGCGCAACCGACATGATCCGGCATCTGGTTGCCGCCCAGGAAGCTACGGCACGCACAGCGCGCAAACTGTTCCCGCTGGTCGATGCCGCCAATGACCAGCCGACGGCGGATCTGCTCACGCAGCGTCTGGACGTGCACGAAAAAGCCGCCTGGATGCTGCGTAGCCTGCTGGATGAGTGAGCCGCTCCCCGGCGGCGGACGGAACCTGGCAGGCCCGGTGAGCTCGCCAGGCTCTGCCGCCACCGCACCCCGCAAGAAAAGCAAGCCCGCCGGGCGAGTGCCCGTGGCGCGCGGCACACTCTCGCAAGCCCTGATCCTGCGGACTTCGCTGGACATCATCGACCACGATGGCCTGGCCGGATTAACCGTCCGGAAGCTGGCGGATCGCCTGGGCGTATCCGCAATGGCAATTTACCGCTACTACAAAAACAAAGCCGAAATCGAACGCGGCCTGGTTGATCTGGTAGTCGGTGATTACGACGTCACCAACCACCAGGAAGACGACTGGCGCGAATGGCTGCATGTCACCTACGCCGGCATGCGGGCCGCGCTGTGCGCCCACCCGGGTGTCATGCCGCTGCTGGACGATGCCTCCTACCAGGGCGGGCGGGCACTGGCGACGATGGAACGCATCCTGCAGGAACTGGCCCGGGCGGGCCTGACACCAGAGCAGTCGGCGCGGCTTTTTCATCTGCTGATGGCCAACATGATCGGCTCGGTCGTACTGATGAACGGTGAAGCCCGCCGTCTCGTCGCCTTCGGCCAGAAAACGGACACCCCCATCGCCAGCCCCTCCCCGCGCAAGCGGAGTTTCGAGCAAGTGACGCTGGATCAGTTTCCCCACATCGCCGCGCTGGCCCCGCATCTGCTCACCCTGGCCGAAACCACACGTTTTCGCGACAGCGTCATGCTCATCATCCGGGCAGTCACGGAACAGACCGTCGCAAAGCAGGCTTGATGCCACGAAAAACCCGCATCACGGCCGCGCTGATTATTGATCCAGCGCATTGACGGATGAACCACCGCCCGTAGAGGCAGCATTTACGGCTGCGGCTGCCCACAGTTCAAAGATGCAATAACCGCCAAGCCACTGGGCCCCGGCTTTCGCCGGGGTGACGAGGAAGCTGGGATTCCGTAACCAATGGGGCAGTCGCATGAACACGATAGAAGCCGCCGCCTCTTCCGGGCAGGTCAATTTCGACCACTTCTGGTCGGCAGACGGGTTGGGGTGAAGTGCCGCATCACGATTAATGAAAGCCATCTTTAATTGTTGCCAACCAAATTAAAGAATGCTTTAATTTGATGACGATCTACTAAGTCGATCCTGAAAAATTCATTTCCATAAAAAAACAACCCCCCCTACGCCACCCGCAACCCCAAACCTCTCGAATCATTTCGCATCCCACCCCACAAAAGCAGCCGCAAAAAAATAAAGTGCGCATAAAAACCACCCTTTCGGGCGATTGCGCGCAGTAGAGCTGGCCCCGACTGTTTGGACAGAATTTCCACGGAGATAAGTGGAGCCCTGC
>CAZFPI010000041.1:0-22097 GCA_964521075.1 uncultured Sterolibacterium sp. | reverse complement strand
CCGCACCATTCGCGACTATTTCCACGCCGAAATCGGTGAAATCCTCATCGACACCGAAGATGTCTTCGAGCAGGCGCAGCAATTCATGTCGCACGTCATGCCGGGCAATGTCACCCGCGTCAAACGCTATAGCGACGACACGCCGCTGTTCTCCCGTTTCCAGATCGAACACCAGATCGAATCCGCCTATTCGCGCCAGGTCAATCTCCCCTCTGGCGGAGCCATCGTCATCGACCACACCGAAGCCCTGGTTTCGGTCGACGTAAACTCCGGTCGCGCCACCAAAGGTGCTGACATCGAAGAAACCGCCTTCAAGACCAACTGTGAAGCCGCTGATGAAATCGCCCGCCAGCTTCGCCTGCGCGATCTGGGCGGCCTCATCGTCATCGACTTCATCGACATGGAAAGCACGCGCAACCAGCGCGAAGTCGAAAACCGCCTGCGTGATGCGCTGCACTTCGACCGCGCACGCGTGCAAACCGGCAAGATCAGCCGCTTTGGCCTGCTCGAGCTCTCGCGCCAACGCCTGCGCCCGACGCTGGCCGAAACCAGCTACATCCCCTGCCCGCGCTGCAATGGCACGGGCAACACGCGCTCGACCGAATCCTCCGCGCTCCACATCCTTCGCATCCTCGAAGAAGAAGCCATGAAGGAAAACACCGGCGCGCTGCACTGCCAGGTTCCGGTCGATGTTGCCACCTTCCTTCTCAACGAAAAACGTTCGGACATCGCCAAGATCGAACTGCGTCACAAAGTCAATCTGGTACTGATCCCCAATACCCACATGGAAACGCCGCAGCACAGCATCGTGCGGCTGCGCCATGACCAGCTCAATCAGGATGACATCACCCTGCCCAGCTACAAGATGGTCGAAGGCCCTGGCGAAGAAGCCTACACCCCGCCCTCGGCACAAACCGAAGGCCGCCCGGCCCGCCCCGAAGCCGCCGTCAAGGGCATCACTCCCAGCCAGCCAGCCCCCATCGTCGAACCCAAGCCGGTGGAGACTCCCGTACCCGCCGCTGCACAACCCGTCCAGACCGGCCTGTTCTCACGCATCGTCTCCTGGCTGATCGGCTCGAAACCGGAGAAACCCGCACCCGCCATCGAACCGGCACCCGCCACTTCCGAACGCCAACGCCGCGAAGGCCGTGGCGATCGTGGCGAAAGAGGGGAACGCAATGATTCGCGACGCGGTAACGGCCGTGGTCGCCAGCCACGCAATGGTGAGAACGGCACGCGCCAGGAACGCGGCGAACCCCGCCAGCCCAAAGCGGCGGAACCCCCCAACGCCGACAGAAACGCCACCACCGCCAAGCCGGCACGCCCGCGTGGCGAAAAACGGGACGAACGCAATCCGGATGCCCAAGAGCCCCGCCAGCCGCGTGAGCCCCGCCAGCCCCGTCAACCCCGCACACAATCTCCGGCCAGTGAAACCCCTGCCGAGACCCTGCCCATCCTGGAAGCGACAGACACTGCCGCTTCTGCTGCGGACCAAGGAGCTTCCGCATCCCGCGAAGGCAATCGCCGCCGCGGCCGCCGTGGTGGGCGTAGTGAACGTGGCGAACGTGGCGAACGTGGCGAAAAACGCGCCGGAGAGCCCTCGGAAACCACCGGAACGCCTGCTGCCGAAACAGCAGCAGTAGCAGCAACGGTGGCAGAAACGACGAGAGTAACGGAAGCCCCTCTCGCATCATCCCTCGTCGCACAACCACCCGCCAACCCCTTGCCAACGACCACCGCTGCCGCAACGGCGGAAACTGCAGGCCCCGCAGAAACCCCTTTGCCGAAGGAAGTAACTGTAGCTCCGGCAGTCGCCGAAGTCCCTGCCCCGACCTTTGCCGAACCGGTGCTGGCTGAATCTGCGCCGGCCGAATCTACATCGGTACAGGCAGCAATCCCGATGCCGCCTGCAGCATCAGCCTCCCCCGCCCACGTACCCTCCGTACCTCCTGCGGCCTCCCCCGAACCGGCTCCCGTCGCACCGGCAGCCCAGGTGGATACGGCCGCATCCCTGGAGCAGGCCGGCCTGATCCTGATCGAAACGGCAGCCCACGCCCCGGCCCCCATCGCCAGCGAACCGCCCCCCAAACTCGGGCGCAAGCCACGCCCCGCCGTGGTCATCGCCAGCGAGCCGCTGCAAATGGTGGAAACCCGCGCCGAGTAACACCCGGGCCGACCGGGGCAGGCCTGACTACCTGCCCCGGCTTTTCCATCTCCTGCCACCATGGAACCCGTCCGCATCTCAAAACTCCTCGCCCAGCAGGGGCTCTGCTCGCGTCGTGAAGCCGATAGCTACATCGAACGCGGCTGGGTTCATGTTGACGGCATACGCGTGACTGAGCTGGGCAGCAAAGCCCTGCCAACACAAAAAATCACGCTCACCCGGGATGCCGTCAGCCAGCAGCAGGCCCGCGTTACCATCCTGCTGCATAAACCCGTCGGCTACGTTTCCGGTCAGGCGGAGCATGGCTATCAGCCCGCCCTGACCCTGATCGGCGCAGCTACACGCTTTGCGGGTGACCATACCCCCTTGCGGTTTTCCCCCGCGCAACTGAAAGGTCTGGCCCCCGCTGGCCGGCTCGACATCGACTCGACAGGGCTGCTGGTGCTGACCCAGGATGGCCGGATTGCCAAACAGCTCATCGGCGAAGATTCGACGGTCGACAAGGAATACCTCGTGCGCGTGGCAGGCAGCCTTAGCGAAGAAGGCCTCGCAAAGCTCAATCACGGCCTCAGCCTCGACGGCGTGAAGCTCAAGCGTGCCCAGGTTCGCTGGCAAAACGAAGACCAACTTCGCTTCGTCCTGCGCGAAGGCCGAAAACGCCAGATACGCCGCATGTGCGAACTCGTTGGCCTGCGCGTCACAGGCCTCAAGCGGGTACGCATCGGGAAAATCCGTCTGGGCGACCTTCCCCCCGGCCAATGGCGATACCTGCGCGACGATGAGTCGTTCTGAACGCATCCTTCTGATCGTCTACCATACCCAATCCGGCAACACGGGCCGGCTCGCCGAAGCCGTCTTTCGCGGGGCACAGCAGGAAGCTGGCGTTACACCCTGGCTAAAACGCGCTTTCGACACCACGCTCGACGACCTGCTTGCCTGCCACGGGCTCATCCTCGGCACACCGGAAAACTTCGGCACGATGTCGGGCGCGCTGAAAGATTTTTTCGACCGGACCTACTACCCTGCCGAAGGCAAAACTATCGCCCTGCCCTACGCGACTTTCGTCAGTGCGGGTAACGACGGACGCGGCGCGGTCAGGCAGATCGAACGCATCGCCACCGGCTACGGCTGGAAGCGTGTTGCTGAAGCACTCATTGCACGAAAAACCATTACCGACGCCGACATCACAGCCGCCGAAGAGCTTGGCGCAGCCCTGGCGGCCGGCTTGTCACTGGGTATTTTCTGAATCCGGTTTCGGTCTGGGCAATACCTGTTCCGCCAATGCCTCATCCAGTGCCGCGCCTTGTGCCAGAAGCTGGCGCAGGCGAATGAAATCCACCGTCTCCTGCCCCGTCTGCCGGCGCGTATTGAATGCATTGAAACCCAGCCAGGCTTCGTTGTTCATATTGGTCTGCAGCCAGTGGCGGTTCATGTGCTTGGACGCATCCCAGAAAAACCGCTTCTTTGCCCGCATGCTATCGAGCGAAGTCTGCAGGCAATTCGGGAAGAGATGGACGAAGTTCCAGATGAGTTTGTCGATCTGTTCATCGAGGCGGCTGAAATCCACCTGACATTCTGCCATCCGTGCCCGCGCTGCCGCCTGCTCTGCTTCGGGAATCAGCTCGCCATAGACGATTTCGCCATCCTCCAGCCACACATCCGTTCGCACCAGGGGGTTTCTCAGCCAGTCGCCCCGGGCATCCCTGAGCACGGGTACGACCTTGCTGACCATGCCCTTCAGCTTCATCTTGTACGCGCTCCAGAGCTCGCAGGAGACACAGTTGTAGATGGCATCCTCGATGGTCAGGAACCAGGGTAGAAAATCCGTCGAACCACCAACGGGCGAGGAGCCATGGCGCGGGCCGGCCTGGCCGTACATGGCCAGATCCGATGACACTGTCAAATCTGCTGCCAGGCCGATCTCCTGCCCCCCCGCGACACGCATGCCGCTTGCCCGGCAGATCACCGGCTTGCGACAGTCGAGAATGCCGTCGATCATGCGGTTGAACAAATCAATGTATTCGCCATATTCATGCGGACGGCGGGAATAATAGGCCGCATATTCCGCCGTGTTACCACCGCTGCTCCAGGCCCGGTCGCCCTTTGCAGCAAAGACTGCGGCCACGACGGAACGATCGCCCGATGCCCGCTGAAACCCGGCGATCACGCCCTTGACCATTTCCGTCGTGTAAGCATTGTGCTGGGCAGGATTGTTGAGCCAGATCCATGCGGAATAAAGCCCTTCCACAAGCTGGCCCTGTTCATCACGAATGGGGCGTTTTTCAAAAATCACGCCCGGCGCACAGGCTGAAAAATGTTCATCGCCAAACAGGGCATGGTTCTTCAGCGTGTTGTCACGCGGCAGCCAGTCAAGAGACATTTCCTTATCCTCCAAAATCAGCCATCCGGCACCAGGACGACCCGCCGCCGCAGCTCACCGCGTTGTGCTGCAGCAAAAACTTCGACGATGCGGCTCATGGGCTGCACGTCGACAAAAGGTTTCAGGGCAATGCGTCCGTCCAGACACATTGCCAGCACATCAGGATAATCTTCCGGCGCGCAGCCCCAGGTTCCGATGATTTCGGCATCCAGAGCCATAAGACGCGAGAGATTGAAACCCAGCTCGGCCGTGCCATAACCCACCTGCACCAGAATACCGACAAACCCCAGCAATGCCAGGGCCAGCTCCTGCCCGCCGGGGCTGCCGCTGACCTCAAAAATTTTCCAGCCCGTATGGGAAGGCACATTGCGTTCCTCGCAAAGACGTTTGAACGCAGCCCTCACCTGCGAGACGCTCATCCCGGCCGGGCAGATCGCCGCATCCAGGCCAAAACCGTCCATCGCCGCCAGCCGTCCGGCGTGAATATCTATCCCCACCACGGTCGCCGCACCCAGAGCCTTTGCCATCTGCACCATGAAGCCGCCGACCCCTCCCCCCGCGCCAATGACGATGACGCGATCCCCCGGCAGAAGACGGGCACGCCGCGCGGCCTGATAGGGTGTGCTGACGGCATCGGCCACGACAGCCATCACGGCCAGTTCAGCCGGAGAATCTCCGGTGCGACGATCAACCGGACACAAAGCATTCGCGGGGACGGGAATATGACTGGCAAATCCGCCGTGAATGCCCATGGAGTTTCCCGGCATTTTCTGCGCCAGACAACGGTTGGCCCGGCCCATGCGACAGATTTCACAATGGCCGCAAGGCATCACCGCCGGGACGATGACTTCACGCCCCAGCCAGTTTTCAGCACCATCTGCCGCTGCCACGACCACACCGGCAATTTCGTGCCCCAGGCTCAGCGGCGGCGGCTGTATGGTTTTTACCTCCCCCTGAAAATATGCCAGATCGGTATGGCACACCCCGCAACCGTGAATTTCGACCAAGGCTTCCCCCTCGGCCAATTCCGGCATCGGCAGGCTGACCCGTGCCAGATGCCCGGGAGCCATCATCTGCCAGGCCCACATTGTTTTCCTCATCGGAAATTCCCGGAGCGCATCAACGGTGCTGCCAGCAGGCGGGCCGCTTTTCCATGAAGGCGGCAAGGCCTTCCCGCGCATCGGCAGTTGCCATCAAGGGGCCGAGATAACGCGCTTCGAGCCGATTCAGCGCGTCAGCGAAGGGAAGGCTCCCGGCTTCGCGAATCGCCTGTTTGTTCTGTATCTGCGCCACCCGCGACAAGCCCAGAAAAGGCTGGAGGAAATCTTCCACACCGGCCGCAAGCTGCTCTCGCGGGAACACCCGGTTCAGAAGACCACATTCTCGCGCTTCCTGTGCCGTCATCAGGCCACCGCCCAGCAGCAGCTCGCTGGCGCGCGCCGCAGACAAAAGACGTGGCAGCAAAATGGCCGCCACGGGCGCGAAAACACCCAGACGGATCTCCGGCTGCCCAAGACGCACTCCCTCAGCCGCCAGACGCATATCGCAGGCCAGGGCCAGCTCCAGGCCACCACCCAGGGCATCACCATTGAGCACGGCCACGGTCGGCAGGGGGAAGGCATGAAGCTGCCTTGCCACGTCGTGAAAGGTGGACAGCATTTTTTCGACATGCGGTGCGGTATGTTCGGCAACATCCACCCCGGCAGAAAAATAGCGATCCCCCCCGGCAGTCAGCACCA
Source organism: uncultured Sterolibacterium sp. (assembly GCA_964521075.1). Lineage (GTDB taxonomy): Bacteria > Pseudomonadota > Gammaproteobacteria > Burkholderiales > Rhodocyclaceae > Sterolibacterium. Next base: position 15,814 of record CAZFPI010000041.1, on the reverse strand, counting down.
GCAAGCGGACAGTTTCGTCGCTTGCCGCGCGCATCAGCCTCCCGGCCAGGGATTCGAGCAAAGTTGTATTGAGCACATTGGCGGGTGGGTGGCCAAGCGTCAGGACAAGGCAGCCATCTGCAGGGCGATGCTCAAGCAGGGCTGGCACTGCCATCACTCGACTCCACGGACACCAGGCGACGCGGCTTGAGGCAACCGGAGGCATCCAGTACCGCCAGCCCGAGGAAACGCCCCTGCCCATCGACGACATAACGCCCTTCCGGCCCCTGCCAGCGCAGGGCCTGCCCCTGCAGGAAGCGGCGGGACAAAGCCTCATCCAGATCGATCCGGGGCAAGCCTTCGAGCAGGGAATCCGCAGGCGACAACAAAGCATCCCGGTCAGCCCCGGTTGCCGCTTCGATCTGTTCGATCGTCACGGCCTGCCCCAGTGTCAGCGAGCCGATGCGTGTGCGCCGCAAGCTGGCCAGATGCGCGCCACACCCCAGGGCGCGGCCGATATCCTCCGCCAGTGTGCGGATGTAGGTTCCCTTGCTGCAGGAAACGCTGATGGCAAGCCGGTCTGCCTGAAAATCGTTCAAGCGGATTTCATGGATGCTCACCCGACGCGCCTGCCGCTCGACTTCCACCCCGGCCCGCGCGTATTCATACAGGGCCTTGCCATCCCGCTTCAAGGCGGAATACATCGGCGGAACCTGCAAAATCTCGCCCAGAAAACGCGGCAGAATATTGGCCACCTGCTCGGGATCAACACAAACCGGGCGGGTATCGAGCACCTCACCCTCGGCATCCGCCGTCGTCGTGGTCACACCCAGCCGGATCACGGCATCATATGCCTTGTCGGCATCGAGCAATTCGCCCGCAAACTTGGTGGCCTCGCCAAAGCACAGGGGCAAAAGACCGGTTGCCAGGGGATCAAGCGTACCGGTATGTCCTGCCTTGGCGGCATTGAACAAGCGTCTGGCCACCTGCAAGGCAGTATTGGAGGACATCCCCAGGGGTTTGTCGAGCAGGAGAACGCCATCCAGCCGACGGCGCGGCGGGCGACGCGGAGCGTTCATTTCGGAGAAGAAGGCTCGCCCGGCGATTCCTCTTCGGGCACATGATCGGCCACGGCTTCGTCGATCAGCCGGGAAAGCTCGCTGCCGCGCTCGACGGAAGCGTCATACACGAAGTGCAGATCAGGGATGTGGTGAATCTTGATGCGCCGCCCCAGCTCACGCCGCAGGAAACTGCTGGCGCGACGAAGCCCCGCCGCGATCTCCGCCTGCATGGCCGTATCGCTCAGGGAAGTGAAAAACACTTTGGCATGTGCATAATCAGGCGTGACCTCGACATCGGTCAGCGTCACCAGACGAACGCGAGGGTCTTTCAGCTCAAGGCGAATGAGCTCGGCCAGTTCACGGCGGATTTGTTCGGCAACGCGGTCGCTGCGGGAAAAGGTTTTCATGAGGTCCTGGCCTTGATGTCAGTCGCAACGGCGGCCCTGGCAAGAGCAAGGCAACGGCAGCGCGACACCCGCCCACAACAGGCATGAGCGGATGTCGAAAGCACCTTACAGCGTCCGGGCAATGCTCTGGATCTCGAAAATTTCGAGCTGGTCACCTTCGACAAGATCATCGAAATTCCTGAGGGAAAGACCACACTCGAAGCCGCTCTTGACTTCCTTGACATCGTCCTTGAAACGCTTGAGCGAATCCAGCTCGCCCGTATGGATGATCTGGTTGTTACGCAACACCCGGACATGCGAATTACGCCGTACGCAGCCATCGGTCACCATACAACCCAGCACCGTGCCAATCTTGGAAATCCGGAAAATCTGACGCACTTCCACCGTGCCGATCACCTGCTCGCGCTTTTCCGGAGCCAGCATGCCCGACAAGGCAGCGCGCACGTCATCGACGGCATCATAGATGATGCTGTAGTAACGAATATCGACGCCCAGGCTCTCGGCCAGCTTGCGTGATGAAGCATCCGCCCGCGTATTGAAGCCGATGACGACCCCCTTCGAGGCGGCAGCGAGATTGACATCGGATTCGCTGATGCCGCCAACACCCGCATGCATGACACTGACCCGGACTTCGTCGGTAGACAGCTTGTTGAGCGAATGGATCAGGGCTTCTTGAGAACCCTGCACATCGGCCTTGATGACCAATGAAAGCTGGCGAACTTCGGCCTGCCCCATGTTCTCGAACATATTTTCCAGCTTGGCAGCCTGCTGCTTGGCCAGTTTGACATCGCGGAACTTGCCCTGGCGGAACAGCGCGATTTCGCGCGCACGCCGCTCGTCGGCCAGCGCAACGGCTTCAGCACCCGCCCCAGGCACATCGGACAAGCCCTGAATCTCGACCGGCAGAGAAGGCCCGGCCTCTTCCAGGGAGCGGCCAGATTCATCCAGCATGGCGCGTACCCGGCCATAGACAGCCCCGACCAGCAAGGCATCACCGCGCCGAAGCGTGCCGTTTTGCACCAGGATCGTTGCCACCGGGCCCTTGCCCTTGTCCAGCCGTGCTTCGACGACGATCCCCTTGGCTGGCGCATCCTTGGCCGCCTTGAGTTCCATCACCTCCGCCTGCAGGAGCACATGTTCGAGCAGATCGTCGATCCCCGTGCCAACCTTGGCCGACACCGGAACAAAAGGCGAATCACCGCCGTATTCTTCAGGCACGACACCTTCAGCGATCAACTCCTGTTTGACGCGGTCCGGATTGGCATCCGGCTTGTCGATCTTGTTCATGGCCACGACCAGAGGAACACCGGCTGCCTTGGCGTGGTGAATGGCCTCCTTGGTCTGCGGCATGACGCCATCATCAGCAGCAACCACCAGGATGACGATATCCGTTGCTTTCGCGCCACGCGCACGCATCGCCGTAAAGGCTTCGTGGCCCGGCGTATCAAGGAAAGTCACCATACCACGCGGTGTCTCGACGTGATACGCGCCGATATGCTGGGTGATCCCCCCGGCTTCGCCGGGCGCGACACGGGTCTTGCGGATGTAATCGAGCAAGGAAGTCTTGCCGTGATCGACGTGCCCCATGACGGTGACAACAGGAGCGCGCTGGGTCAGCTCATATTCCGTCGTACCTGCCTGTTCTTCTTCCAGGAAGGCATCCGGGTCATCGAGCTTGGCCGCAAAGGGTTTGTGGCCCATTTCCTCGACGACGATCATGGCGGTTTCCTGATCGAGCGACTGGTTGATGGTAACCATCGTCCCCAGCTTCATCAGTGTCTTGATGACTTCTGTCGCCTTGACCGACATTTTGTGCGCCAGATCGGCGACAGAAATGGTTTCAGGCACATGAACCTCGCGCACCACCTGCTCGACCGGCTGGGGTGCTGCCTGAGCCGTTTCGTGATGTCCACCATGACGACGGGACTTCCCGCCGCCCGCGCGCCAGCCGCCCGGCCCGGTTTCGCCACGCGTCTTGATGCCACGCTTCTTGGCAGCATCATCCTTCCAGGCATTGGGTGCGGGTTTCTTCGCGCTGCTCTTGTCTTCCGGCTTGCCTGCCGGCTTGTGCAAGGTTCCACTAACGCCCGGCCCCTTATCTTCAGGCTTGGCAGTCGCTTCGGCCGTTTTCCGGGTAGCCGCCTCGATCTGGGCCTGCTGCGCGGCAAGGCGTCGCTCGGCTTCCAGACGTGCCCGTTCCTGCTTTTCCTTGAACTCTGCTGCCTGGCGCGCGAGCAATTCCGCGTGTCGTTGCGACTCGCGCTGCCGCTGCTCCATCTGCTCGGCACTGATGACATTGCGAACCACACGCACGGTAGGCTGCTTGGCTTTGGCGGGCGATGCCTCGGCGGCATTGGCCGCATTGGCCGCATTGGCCGCATCCGGCACGGAATCCGGAGCGAGTTCAGCCGCTGCAGCCGCTGCAGCACTCTTTGGCTTCTCTTCAGCCTTCCCGGGTGCTTCGGCCTTTTCCGGGACAGCTCTCTCCTGCGCGAGCCCGGCGGATCGGGCCGCCTTGCCAGACGATTTATTTTTCGCCTCCTTCGCTTCCTTCTCCCCGGAAACAGCCTCGCCTGCCGGAACGACTGACGCAGATGACGCAGGCGGTGTAGAAGATGCAGAAGATGCAGAAGATGCCGAGGCAATCGCATCGGTAACCACATCGGCAACCACATCGGCAGCCTCGGCCACCGGTACAAATTCCGGTGCAGCCACCGGTTCTTTGGCAGCCGAAGAAACCGACACGACCGGTTCAGCTGTAGCAACAGATGCTGCGGCAGACACAGAAGAGAGGGGCTCGACAACAGGGCTCACCGCATCGATCACCCCGTCATTTTTCACATCACTCGCCGTAGCCGATCCGGTAGCTGCTTCCTCCATCACCGGGGCCAGGGGAGCATCCTCCGGCTTCGCTGCCGAGGGATCATCCGTGACTGTGACGGCGTCCGGTGTATCCCGGCGAACCAGCACCCGCTTCTTGCGTACTTCGACCTGAATGGTTCTCGCCTTCCCGCTCGCATCAGCCGACTTGATCTCCGTCGTCTTCTTGCGCGTCAGGGTAATCTTGGTCTTGCCTTCCGTCTCGCCGTGAGACTTCCGCAGATACTCCAGCAAGCGGTTCTTGTCCTGCTCGGTCAGCGTGTCATCCGCCGCCTGCTTGGCGACGCCGGCCTTCTGCAACTGTTCGAGCAGGGCACTGGCGGGCATTTTCAGCTCGCTGGCAAATTGTGAGACATTCATCTGTGACATGTAGCAAGCTCCCTGCGCTTATTCAGCGGCAAACCAGTGGGCACGCGCCTGGGTAATCAGGGTCTTGGCCTGTTCCGCGTCCATTCCGGTGTATTCCATCAACTCATCGGTAGCCAGATCGGCCAGTTCATCGCGCGATTTCACGTTGTTGCGCGCCAGCTTCGCGGCGATGGATTTGTCCATACCTTCCACCTCGAACATGTCATCCGCCACATGCTCGAGATGTTCTTCATCCGCAATGGCTTCGGTGAGCAGCACATTACGCGCCCGGTCACGCAGCTCATTCACGGTGGCCTCATCAAACGCATCGATCTCGAGCATCTCGGCCAGCGGGACATAAGCCACTTCTTCGAGTGTCGACAAACCTTCCTCGATGAGGATATCGGCCACTTCCTCGTCCACATCGAGCTTTTCCATAAACAGCTGACGAATTGCCCCATGCTCGGAAGCAGACTTCTCCGCTGATTCTTCCACTGTCATCAGATTGACAGTCCAGCCGGTCAGCTCCTGCGCCAGACGCACATTCTGCCCGCCCCGGCCAATGGCAATGGCCAGATTGTCTTCATTGACCACCACATCCATTGCATGTTTTTCTTCATCGACGACAATGCTCGTCACTTCGGCAGGAGCCAGTGCGCCAATCACGAACTGCGCGGGTTCAGGCGACCAGAGAATGATATCGACACGCTCCCCGGCCAGCTCATTGGTCACCGCAGTCACACGCGAACCGCGCATGCCAACGCAAGTCCCGATCGGGTCAACACGCGGATCATTGGATTTGACGGCAATCTTTGCCCGCATCCCGGGATCACGCGCCGCCGCTTTGATTTCAAGCAGACCATCCTCGATCTCCGGCACTTCCAGCTCAAACAGTTTCATGATGAAACCGGGGGCCGTGCGTGAAAGAATCAGCTGCGGGCCACGCGCCGTGCGGTCGATTTTCATCAGCCAGGCGCGAACCCGATCGCCCGGACGAAGGTTCTCGCGCGGGATCATCTGGTCACGCGGCAGCAAAGCCTCGATCCGCCCCGCCTCGACAATGGCATTACCCCGCTCCATACGCTTGATCGTGCCGGTAACGAGGTGTTCCTTGCGCTCAAGAAAATCATTGAGAATCTGCTCACGCTCGGCATCGCGGATTTTTTGCATGATGACCTGCTTGGCCGCCTGGGCACCAATACGGCCAAAATCCACCGGCTCCAGCGTTTCCTCGATGTAATCATCGAGAGCGACGTCCGGAATCTGGTCGCGCGCATCAATCAGGCCAATCTGGCTCTCGTCGTTATCGACAAGTTCATCCGGCATCACCAGCCAGCGACGATACGCCTCGAAATCGCCCGTTTCGCGGTTGATTTCGACACGCACATCGGCGTCATCGTGAATTTTCTTTTTGGTCGCCGAAGCGAGGGCCATTTCGAGCGCAGTGAATACGATGTCCCTGGACACGTTCTTCTCGCGTGACAGGGCATCCACCAGCAGCAACAGATCGCGACTCATTTAGTTCTCCCGCACTTTTTCTATCTTGCAAAATTCAAAACTTTGGCACCAGGCGCGCCTTGTCGATCTGCGCCAGGGGCAACTCAAAATCTGCTTCAGCAACCCGTAACAACACCATGTCGTCGCGCATTCCCGCCAGCACACCGCTGAAATTCCGTCGCCCACCGATGGGCAACCGTGTACGCAACTGAACTTCCTGACCGGCGAAGCGTTCAAAATCCGCCGCCTTTTTCAAGGCCCGATCCAGCCCCGGCGAAGAAATTTCCAGACGGTCGTAGTCGATATTTTCGACAGTAAACAAACGCGTCAGATGATTGCTGACCAGCGCGCAATCATCCACGGTAATACCCTCACCACCCACCTTGTCGATAAAAACCCGCATCAGCCTCGCGCGCGGGCTCGTCTCGAAATCAACGAGTTCATATCCCAATCCGGTGACTGCCTGCTCGATCACATCAACCAGTTGCATGGTGCTCCATTCCGGCGACACAAATAAAAAATGGGCGAAACGCCCATCCCTCCGGGTTCCAGCACGCCCAGAAAACGACTGGAAATATCTGAAAATCAGAACGGGCTCCGCTTGCTTCTCCCTGAAAGCCCGATTTTTGACGATCGTTACCGTTTAGCCGGGGGATTATATCGGATCGAACAGTGAGGGGCAATCCGGCTGCCTGCCCGGCCAGTCAAAACAAGTCATCGATCGCGTCTTCACCCACGCCTGGCGGTAGTCTGCCATGCTGCTCACTGAAGACCTGCAACAACTCGCTTTCGCGCTGGCTGTAGTAATGCGCCATTTCCACTTCGAAAAACATGAGCCGTTTTTCGCCTTCCTGAGCCAGCACATCGAGCAAAGCGGCCTGGACATTGGCCGCTCCCTTGATGGCCAGCACCTGCTTGTCCACGTCAAACAGCGTATAGACACCCGCCTCAGCCGCAGTGGCATGTGCATTGAGAAGATCAAGCCGCCGCCAGGAAACCGGCGGCAGCACCGCTTCGCCAATCTCGTGGATGGCATTGCACTTGAGGCAGCGCAAGCCCTCGGCTATGGCATCCTGCGCCGGGTAGCATGTCTCGATCTCGTCCCAGCCGGGGCAAGGCTTCAAATGTTGGCTGGGTGGCTCGGTTGCCCGACGCTGATTGAAACCTTCCTCCCGCCCCAGCCAGGGAGAGGTTTGCCACGCCTGCGCGTCTGCGTCCAGCAGGGTTTCGTCGATATCTCCGTCTCCGCCCAGATGACGATCAATCGACATGGCCGCCAGACGCCCACGGGCTACGGCATCAATCAGGCTGGATGGCCCGGTCACCGCGTCTCCGCCTGCAAACAGCGGGGCCGAACCCGGAAGCTTCCCGGTGTCATCGACCACGACACGGCCCTGCTCATCGGCTGCAACCCCGGCCATTCGCTGAACAACCTGCCCTGTCGCAACGATGAGCAATCCGACGGAGGTGCTCGCTTCGCTGCCAGGTACGCCTTCGAGATGCCGACGCCCCAGCGCATCGGTACGACCCAGCCGCGTCTGATACCAGGTAACTTCCAGCCCACGCGCATCGTCTTCCCGGATCGACTGCGGCATCTGCTGAAACCGGGCCTCTCCCCCTTCAGCCAGCAAGGCTTCGATTTCTCCTGCCTGAGCCGACATAGCCCCCTGTGCCCGCCGATAAACCAGCTCGACCCCTCCCCGGCTCATCCTCAAGGCAGTACGCGCCGCATCACACGCCACATCCCCGCCACCGATAACGCTCACGCTGTCCGGCAATGAGCTGGTTTTTCCGGTAGCGACATCACGCAAAAAATCGATACCGCCTATCACTCCCGGCAGTTCCTCGCCTGGCACCCCGGGCTTCAGGGCTGCCTGCGCGCCAATCGCGATGAAGACAGCATCAAAGCCACTGGCGAGCAATTCACCGGGGGATTCCACACGTCGATTGAAATGGAATTCCACGCCCAGAGCAGCAACTTCCGCAATCTCGTCATCGATGATGTCTCGCGGCAGACGGTAGGCGGGAATGCCATAACGCGCCATGCCGCCAGCGGAAGGCATGGCCTCGAAAATCGTTACCGCATGGCCTTTTTTGGCGAGATAAAACCCGGCAGTCAAGCCTGCCGGCCCGGCACCAATCACCGCGACACGATGCCCCGTCGCCGGCTCGCGTCGCTGCAATTCTCGCCACCGGCCATCGTCATGATCCGCCGCGACGCGTTTTAGGCTGCGTATCGACAGGGGGTCGTCCAGATTGCCACGACGGCAGTCGCTTTCACAAGGCGCGTAGCAGGCACGCCCCAGAATGCCCGGAAAAGGCAGTTTTTCACGAACGACGGCATTGGCCTGGGCAAAACGCCCCAGCCCGGCCAGCTGCACATAACGTGGCACATCGATGCCCGCCGGACAAGCACGGGTGCAAGGTGCTTGTCCGGACTGCCGTTGTGCGGAATCCATCGTCCTGTCCAGCAGGGCACCTGTCGGGCAAACCTCGATGCAGGCATTGCAGAATTTGCATCCAGACTCGACAAGGGTATCGGCAATTGGCCCCACCCAGCTTCGGCCATTCGTATTCTTGACTTCAAGACAGCCTACGCCGCGCACTTCGTTACAGGCCACCAGGCAACGGCGGCAGTCGATGCACAGGTTGTAATCAAGATCATAAAACGGGCCATCCCTGAGAACCGGCAAACGGTTATGCGCCGGATCGTACGCGGGCGTCGTCGCCGGGATGACGACATAGTCCGCCACTTTTCTCAATTCGCAATGGCTCATGATCGAGCAGCATCGCTCCTCGACACGGTTATTGAAACAACACATCACCCGGCTGCAGCCGTCCCGCTGCGGGCAGGTCAGACAGACATGCGGATGATGCTCAAGAATACGGGCGAGAGCCTCCTGCCTTGCCCGCTGCAAGGCTGGCGATTGCGTGAAGACACGCAAACCGGCAGCCACAGGCCAGGCACAGGCCCGATGCAAGCCCGCCACGCCCTCCACTTCGACCAGACACAAACCGCAGCCCGACTCCGCTTTGTCCACCGGGGCAGCGCAGGTTGAAGGCAAACCGGGATGCTGGCACAAAGCGGGGAGATACACCCCGGCAGCCGCTGCCACCTGCAAGACAGTATCGCCCCGAGCCCCCTGGCATTGCTTGCCATCGACCCATAACACGACCACCGGGGTGTCCTTGTCCCGGGGCAGACGGTGACGATACAGCTGAATGATCGCGGTCTGGGTCATCTCATGACGAACGAAGGGGGTTGGCATGCAACCCCCTTCGTTGATTACGCGGCGCGTCGTTATCGCCTCATCCGGCAATGCTGACAGTCAGACTGGCAGACGGGACGCATACGCCGCTCCATCGGCTTACCGAACCATCAGGCAGCTGGCGAGGCAGGCGCATCCGCCACGGCTGCCTTCATCGACAAGCGCACACGGCCCTTGTCATCCGTTTCAATGACCTTGACCTTGACGAGCTGGCCTTCCTTCAGATAATCGGAAACAGCATTGACACGCTCATTGGCAATCTGCGAGATATGCAGCAGGCCATCCTTGCCGGGCAGCAGGCTGACAATCGCACCAAAGTCGAGCAGACGCAGCACCGTACCTTCATAAATCCGGCCCACCTCGACTTCTGCCGTGATGTCCTCGATGCGTTTCTTCGCTGCCTGAGCAGCATCGGAGCTAACGGAGGAAATCGTGATCGTGCCGTCATCCTCGATATCAATCACAGCACCGGTTTCTTCGGTCAGCGCACGGATCACAGCACCACCCTTGCCGATCACATCGCGGATCTTTTCCGGGTTGATCTTCATGGTAATCATGCGAGGCGCATAGGTCGACACCTCCTCACGATGACCGGACATCGACTGCTGCATCAGACCGAGGATATGCAAACGGGCCTGCTGGGCCTGGGCCAGGGCAACCTGCATGATTTCCTTTGTGATGCCCTGGATCTTGATATCCATCTGCAACGCGGTGATGCCAGACTGCGTGCCGGCCACCTTGAAATCCATGTCGCCCAGATGATCTTCATCACCCAGAATGTCGGTCAGCACGGCGAAGCGGCCTTCGTCCTTGATCAGGCCCATGGCGATACCGGCCACATGGGCTTTCATGGGAACGCCCGCGTCCATGAGCGACAAACAGCCGCCGCAGACGGAAGCCATGGACGACGAACCGGTGGGTTCGGTAATTTCGGACACCACCCGCATGGTGTCTTGAAACTCTTCTGCCGGGGGCAGCACCGCGATCAGGGCACGCTTGGCCAGACGGCCATGCCCGATCTCGCGACGCTTGGGTGTACCGACACGGCCGGTTTCACCCGTAGCGAAAGGGGGCATGTTGTAGTGAAGCATGAAGCGGTCGCGATACTCACCCTGCAGCGCGTCGATGATCTGCTCATCACGCCCCGTGCCCAGCGTGGCCACCACCAGGGCCTGCGTTTCGCCCCGCGTAAACAGCACGGAACCGTGGGTGCGCGGCAAAACACCATTACGAATGGCAATCGGGCGCACCGTGCGTGTATCGCGGCCATCGATTCGCGGCTCGCCGTTGAGAATCTGGTTGCGAACGATCTTCGCTTCGAGATCGAAAAGATGATTCTTGACCGTATTCGCATCAGCTGCGTTTTCACCCTCGCACAGCGAGGCCACGACCTTCGCGCTGATTTCACGCGTCTTCAGGGTACGCGCCTGCTTCTGGGTGACGCGATAAGCCTCGCGCAATCCAGCTTCAGCCAGTTCGGTGATTTTCGCGATCAGAGCCTCATCCTTCGCCGGAGCTTGCCAGTCCCATTCGGGCTTGCCGGCGACTTCCACCAGTTCATTGATGGCGTTGATCGCCGTCTGCATCTGCTCATGGCCGAACACCACGGCTCCCAGCATCACTTCCTCGGAAAGCTGTTGCGCTTCCGACTCAACCATCAACACCGCCGCTGCCGTCCCGGCCACGACGAGGTTGAGCTGGCTTTCCTTCAGCTGGGAAAAGGTCGGGCACATCACATACTGGCCATTGATGTAACCCACACGCGCCGCGCCAATCGGGCCGGCAAAAGGAACACCGGAAATCGCCAGGGCTGCAGATGCGCCGATCATCGCCGGAATATCAGGATCGATTTCCGGATTGCTCGACATGACGGTCACGATGACCTGCACTTCGTTGGTGAAGCCCTCCGGAAACAGCGGGCGAATGGGGCGGTCGATCAGTCGGGCAGTCAGCGTTTCCTTCTCCGAAGGGCGGCCTTCGCGCTTGAAGAGGCCACCGGGAATGCGGCCAGCCGCATAGGTTTTTTCCATGTAATCCACGGTCAGCGGAAAGAAATCCTGGCCAGGCTTGGGCACGGCCTGGGCAACGACCGTTGCCAGCACCACCGTATCTTCCATATTGACCAGCACAGCACCGCCTGCCTGACGGGCAATCTCACCGGTTTCCAGGGTGACGCTGTGTGCACCGTAGTTAAAGGTTTTTTTGTTGGGGTTCAGTTCGAGCAAGATATTATCCTTTCATCATTCGCAAACCCGGGGGATTTTGCCTTGTCAGGCATGCACAACGCACACCCCGCCCGGGTCGATGGCAGCGGGCAGGCTTTCAAAACAAACGACCTGCCACCGCACATCTTCAACCACCACTTCCGGCTTCAGAAGTATCCGTCACCGAAAATAAAAAATGCCGGCGCAACCTCAACGGCTGACACCGGCACATGCATACGCCTGTCGAAACACACATCCATCCGCGCGAATGCAGGCCACATTCACGCAAAAAAACCAGGACAAAACACCTTCGCCTTGACCTCGTCCGACAAACCGCACGACGCGGAGCGCGGAGCCGGAATTACTTGCGAAGATTAAGGCGGCCCAGAATCTCGCGATAGCCGTCAGCGTTCTTGCGCTTCAGGTAATCGAGCAGCTTGCGACGCTGATTGACCATCATCAGCAGGCCACGGCGCGAATGATGATCCTTGACGTTCGCCTTGAAATGGCCGGTCAGACCGTTGATACGTGCCGTCAGCAACGCGATCTGGACCTCCGGGGAACCAGTGTCGCCCTGGGCGCGCTGATATTCGCTAACGATCTTTGCCTTTTCAGCAGTAGAAATTGCCATCTTCGTTTCTCTTGTCAGGTTTCTCGGAAAGGGGGCGATTATATTGAAAAGCTGCTGCTTGTTCAACAGCCCGTGACACAACCACGGCACAACTACGGCACAGCCTCACCAGCTATGCGACAGGGCCGACAAAGGGCAGGCGTGAGTACAGGGCAAATCGCCTCGCCCCGAGGCCGGCTTGCAGACAACGCATTGGCTCGCCAGCGAACGGCGGCCCGATTCGACGACCTGTACCACCGTGTCGTCATAATCATCAACAACGCATTCAAAAAGATGCTGGGGACAGGCCGAAACACAAGGCTTCGAAACACACTGCACACAGCAGGCGGTATCGATCCGGATGTAATAAACCCCGGAAGCATCCTGGTAACCATAATTGGCAATCATCGTCCCGCCTCATTACGCCTCATTACGCCGCCTTGCCCGCCTGCTTTTGCAGCAGCGTATCGGCAAACAGGGCCGCTCCCAGCGCACCAGCGATCTGGCTGTCATACACCGACACGACCGACCGAACCCCCAGGAGTTTTTCGATCCGCCGTACCACACCAGAATTCTTGGCGATCCCGCCCGTGATGAAAAAATCGCCCTCGACTCCCACACGCTCGATCAATGCCACCACACGCTCGGCCATGGCCTGGCAATAGGCAGCGATGACCTTGTTCTTGGTATAGCCCGCCTTCAGCATGCCCAGAGCTTCCGATTTTGCAAACACGACACAAATGGACGATACCGCAGGCGGTTCCTCGTCGATCTCGAAAGACCGAGCCCCCAATTCACTAATGGGAATCTGCATCAGATCCGCAATCACCTCCATCCCCCGCCCCGTTCCTGCAGCACACTTGTCATTCATCAGAAACTGGGTGACCTTGCCACGCTCATCGCAACGAATGGCCTTGCAATCCTGCCCACCCATGTCGAGCAGGGTACGCACCGTCGGCCCGGCCATGTAGTTTGCCCCCCGCGCATGGCAGGCGATTTCCGTCAGTGACTTGTGAGAAAAAGGCACATTGACACGACCATAACCTGTCCCGACAACATAACGAAGATCGGATAAAGCCATGCCCGCCCGCCCGAGTACCCCTTCAATGGCTCGCTGCGCCGAATCCGGGCTGTTATTGCCGGTGCGTGTGCTGTGATAACCGTAGAGTCGGCCATCCACACAAACCACGGCCTGCGAACTGACCGAACCGACATCGACACCGGCGGTAATCCGCCCGGCGGCCCGCCAATCCACTGCCTCATCGACCCAGCAGCTTTCCGACCAACGCCAGTATTCTTTCTTTTCCACCTGAATCACTCCACGACATCACGCGGCATTGTCCCGATCGCCACCATCTCCCGCAATTCCCGGCCCTCCGGCGCGACCTGCAAATCACGGAACTTCCGGGCCGACACCAGCACCCGCGACTCCAGCGAAACCTGGGAGCGGTTGTAAGCCACGACAGCCTGGCCAAGATGCTTGCCCACATCGCCCCAGTGATCGGCCACCACACATAGTCGCTCGTAAAGCTCCTTGCCAAGAATACTGACCTGGCGGACATTGTCGGCCAATGCCTCCTGTTTCCAGCCATAGGCGGCCGCCCGTAAAAGCGCGATCAGGGTCGTTGGTGTGGCCAGCAGCACTTTCTGCTCAACCCCGGCCTCGATCAGCGAAGGATCAACCTCCAGTGCCGCGCTGAAAAACATTTCCCCCGGCAAAAAAAGGACCACGAATTCCGGCGAAGACTGAAACTGCGCCCAGTAGGATTTTCGTCCGAGGCGAGCCAGATGTTCACGAACATGGCGCGCATGATCGAGCATTTTCTGCTGACGGGAACTATCGTCCTGTGCATCCACGGCCTCAAGATAAGCGGCCAGCGGTGTCTTGGCATCGATCACGACCGTCTTTCCGCCCGCCAGCCGCACGACCATATCCGGGCGTAACTGCCCTTCCTCACCTGCCACACTGGCCTGCTCGAAAAAATCGCAATGATCGAGCATGCCGGCCATCTCCACGACACGCCGCAACTGGAGCTCGCCCCAACGGCCACGCGTCTGGGGTGCACGCAAGGCCTTCACCAGATTATGTGTTTCCCGCCGGAGACTCCCCTGGGATTCGGAAAGTGCCCTGAGCTGCTCGGTCAGCGTGGCATAGGCATCGACGCGGGACTTTTCGATGGAGTGAACCTGCTGGCCGAACTGTTCCAGACTGAGCCTGACCGGAGCGAGCATCTCGTCGATGGCCTGCTGGCGATGCGTCAAATCAGCCCTCGCCCCCTCCTGAGTTTTTTCCAGCGAGAGCTTCGCCAGCTCGATGAAAGAAGTGCTGTTACGCTGCAAAGCCTCGGCAGAAAGGCTTTTGAAAGCATCCAGCAATGAGTGCCGTGCCTCTTCGACGGCCCGGATTTTCTCCACGGCAGAACGTTGCTCCTCGGCAAGACGCACCTTGAGCCCGGCCTCACTCACCCGCAACTCGCTCAAGTCATGACGGAGGTTTTCGGCGGCATCCCGGGCATCCAGCAGCTGCTCGCGCAAATGCTGCAATTCTTCCTCACGCGCCGCCAGCCGCTGGGCCGTTGCCGCAGCGTCCATTTCACCTTCAAGCCGCCCCATCCTGCGCGCGACGGCAACGCGGGAAGCCGCCAGAGCAGCTGCCACGACAGACGAAACCAGCATCCCACCCAGAAAAAACCAGACAGTCGTATCCAATCTGTCGTATCCAATCGAGCCGCCCGAAAAACAAAAAAGGCCGTTCTTTCGGAACAGGCCTTTCATCTCAAGACTTCAAATTGCACAGCAACTATTGGTTGGCGGAGTGGACGGGACTCGAACCCGCGACCCCCGGCGTGACAGGCCGGTATTCTAACCAACTGAACTACCACTCCAGACATGCATCAACTATCAACTAGCACGCACATCAAAATCTTCATTCCTGAAAAAACCTTGAAGACCGATAAACCGCTTGTGCCTTGGCGACCCCACGGGGATTCGAACCCCGGTTCATACCGTGAAAGGGTATTGTCCTAGGCCTCTAGACGATAGGGACTTATCGTTTGGTGGAGGTAGGCGGGATCGAACCGCCGACCTCTTGCATGCCATGCAAGCGCTCTCCCAGCTGAGCTATACCCCCACAAGAGAGCGCGCATTATAGGGAGGCAGGCCCGGGCTGTAAAGCCCTTTTCGGCGTTTTTCGGCGGCCTGTTCAGAGCAGTTTCCCGGGGTTCATCAGGCCGCGCGGATCGAGTGCGCGCTTGATCGCCCGCATCATTTCCACTTCCGTCGCACTCTTGTAGCGCAGGACTTCCTCGCGCTTGAGCTGGCCCAGGCCATGTTCGGCGGAAATCGATCCGCCGAGCTCATGCACCAGGTCGTGCACCACCCGATTCACTGCATCGGTACGGGCGATGAAGTCGGCATTAGACTCGGCATCGGCCTTCGACTGGTTGTAATGCAGGTTGCCGTCGCCGATGTGGCCGAAGCAGACGATGCGTACGCCGGGAAACTGCGTCGCGAGGGCCGCATCGGCGCGGGCAATGAACTCGGCGATGCGCGATACCGG
>CAZFPI010000040.1:0-22112 GCA_964521075.1 uncultured Sterolibacterium sp. | reverse complement strand
TTGTAAAAAGTCAGCTGGGCATCCGCAGGCAGTACTGTCGAACCGGCCACCACGGGCGGAGTCGCCCCGACACCCACACTACCCGTGCCGCTTTCCGCCGAGCCCGAGAGAAAGGTGATGACATCAGGGTTCGCCCCGTTAAAGGTGACCTGGATGGGCGCATAGACCAGCGGAACACCGGCCGTCACATTGGCATCGGCAAAGTTCTGCGTATCGTAAAACCGGCCGGGGCAACCCAGGATATTGGGATCATTCAGGCCCCACCCCGCCTGCGAAGCGTCAGTTTCCATGGAAAACAGGGCGACAATGCCGTTTTGCATGGAATCCGAACCGCCAATACCGCTACGGCGGTTCTTTTCGAAATCGACGCTGGAGCGCATGACGAAAATCAGGGCCAGCAAACCGATCAGCACACTGACCAGCATTTCGACCAGAGAAAATCCGCGAACTCGTGGTTTCATGATGTCGTCGCCAGGGTTGCAGTCAAGGTATGGTTGCTCACAGGGTCTGTACTGCGCCGCTGCCAGCGGATGGTGATACCCACCTGATTCGCCGTACTGCCTGCGGCTTGCGGAGTAACGGTGATGTTCATGGTGGCATTGGGCAGAGAAGCTCTTGTTTCCGTCACCCAGCCAGCGAGGGATGAAGGGGCCGTTCCCGAGCCAGCCCATGCGTAACTGGCCAGATTCTGCTGGTCGTTCCACATCAGGCCGATCAGCTTCTCGGAGGCAATCACCGCTTCGGCCCGGGCACCGGCATCCGACATCGCTGCCGTTGCCTTGGCCTGCAGCCCCACGGAGCCGATGATGCCCAGTGCCATGACGACGATGGCGATCAGGACTTCCAGCAGGGCAACCCCCGCCTGCTTCTGGAGTAGGTGTTGTGTTTTCATGGCGAGCACGACCTCGAATCGGTGGATGCCACCAGCGGATTGCACCGCTCGGCAACACCGGACAAATTGACCGTAATGGCGCGAGGCAGGACATCCGGTGGCACACCAGGAGCACTGACACAGGAGCCATCGACATCCATGCAAAGCAGGGAAAGACTGGGCTGGACAGCAGTATTCACCCAGCCGTAGGCATTGAAATAAATACTCGTTGCATTAACCGGCGTCAGGTACATCGTTACCCGGCTGGCATCCGGCAGGCTGCTAGCCGAGCGAAAAACGGACAGGCTGGGGTTGGCGGCGTTCGGATCCCCCGCAGCGGCAGCAGAGGTGGTCGACCAGGCTCCCGTAGCAATACAGGGGCTCGCCGTCGTCGGGAAGCACCAGTCGACCTGCCAGTCGTATTGACCGTTGGCATTGAGCGTCATGACGAAACGCGCTGCCGCACTCTTCTGGATTGCACCGCTACGGGCAACCCGCATCCCTTCAAGATAGAAATCATCCATGGAGGCCAGACGGGCGTTCTGGATCATGGGCATCATGGAAGGCAGGCCAATCATCATCAGGATGCTGAGAATGATCAGGGTCACCGCAATTTCGATGAGCGTAAAACCGCGAGTGCCACGCCCCCGCTGCCCGGCAGACGATATCTGCGGCTCACCCTGGCCCGACAGTGTGATTACTGCACACATGCGCCCCCCTGCTTGTTGATCCAGCACGTCGCCGACGTTCCCCAGCTCGGTGTGGATACGGTCGTTCTGCTTCCGTTCTGGTCGATGGTGTAACTAAAACCTGCGACAGGGCTCCCGCCCACGCCCGTCGCGGTGATGGTGTAAGAAGAGGTATCTGCGCCAGAAAGGGCGTAGTTGAAGTTGGTGCTGTTGCGCGGAAAGCTTGCCGCCGTGTCAAAGCCCACATAGGTGCGGTTGTTCGACCAGAACTGCTCGCTCGCTGCCTGGGCTGTGGCCAGGCTGGAGAAGGCTTCGGTGAGGCGCGAGGTGATGACGTAATTCCGGTAGGCGGGCAAGGCCACGGCGGTCAGGATGGCGATAATGGCGATCCCGACCATGAGTTCGACCAGCGTAAACCCGGACTGCTTTTGCATGATGCTCCCCTTGTATGAATGACATTGCCAGCCGTTCAGGATGGCACTCCATGACGTTGATGTGATGATAGCCGCAGGTCATGACCACCCCAAAGTGGCGACCGACGTATGGTTGATTCCTGAAGACGAGCGGCAAAAAGGAAGGCCGCGAGGGGGTTAATGAATACCCCCTAAGGAAACACTGATTTATTCCGTTCGCCCTGAGCTTGTCGAAGGGTGCCACCTGTAAAAACAAGGGCTTCGACAGGCTCAGCCCGAACGGATTTGATTTAATCAGCGGTTCCCTAATCCGGATACCCGGATACCTGGATACCCGCCTGTCAGGCGGCGGGGGTATCCGGCCCGGCCAATCCCTTGGGCAGCCGGAAGCTGACATCTTCCGTCACACCGTCGAGCTGGGTCACGCCTCGCGCGCCCAGTTCTGCCAGCCGTTGCAGGACACTTTGCACCAGCACTTCAGGGGCGGAAGCCCCCGCCGTCACGCCAATGCGTGTCTTGCCAGCCAGCCAGTCCGGATCGATCTGGCCGGCATGGTCGACAAGATAAGCTGCCACGCCTCGATTTTGCGCGACTTCACGCAGACGGTTGGAGTTGGAGCTATTGGGCGAGCCCACCACGATGATGAGCTCGCACTGCTCGGCCAGTTGTTTGACGGCATCCTGACGATTTTGTGTGGCGTAGCAGATGTCGTTTTTCTTGGGGCCCTGAATCCCGGGGAAACGCGACTGAAGAGCCGCGATGATGCTGGCGGCGTCGTCCGCAGAGAGGGTCGTCTGCGTGACATAAGAAAGGCTCCCGGCGTCTTCCACCGCCAGTTTTTCCACGTCCGCGATGGTTTCGACCAGATGAATACCCCCATTGATCTGCCCCATCGTCCCTTCGACTTCCGGGTGGCCACGATGGCCGATCATGACGATTTCGCGCTGTTCGCGGTGCATTTTGGCACCTTCGACATGCACCTTGGGCACCAGCGGGCAAGTGGCGTCAAAAATCTGGAAGCCTCGTGCCTGTGCTGCTTCGGCAACGGCCCGGGAGACACCATGCGCGCTGAAGATCAGGGTGGCTCCGGCAGGAACCTCGTCGAGCGAATCGACGAAAATCGCGCCCTTGTTCCGTAAATCCTCGACGACATGGCGGTTATGCACCACTTCGTGATGAACGTAGATGGGGGCACCAAACTGCGCCAGCGCACGCTCGACGATGGCGATGGCGCGTTCGACACCGGCACAAAAGCCTCGCGGGTTGGCGAGCAGAACTTGCTTCGTTTCCATCTCAGAGGATACCGATGATTTCAGCCTCGAAGCGAATGGATTTCCCGGCCAGGGGGTGGTTGAAGTCGATCAGGGCGGAGGTGTCATCGACTTCCCGGATCAGGCCGGTGAAACGCGCGCCATTGGGCGCGTCAAACTCAAGCAGGCTTTGAACCTGCAGTTTGTCGCCATTGGGCAGACGGTCGCGCGGAATGCGCTGCACCATTTGAGGCAGATGCGGCCCGAAACCGTCCTGCGGATCAAGGGTAAACAGTTGCCGCTGCCCGACCGCCATGCCCGTCAGGCAACGTTCCAGGGCAGGCGATAGCTCGCCGCTGCCCAGCTGCAACACCGCCGGAGCAGAATCGAACGTGCCGATGAATTCGACATCATCACTGCTGGCGATACGGTAATTCAGGGTGACCAGGCTATCCGCCTTGACGTGCTCGCTCATCGTGCGCTCCGGAAATGAATTGACACCACACCATCAGGATGACGCCAACGGTAATTCCCGAATCGGCGACATTGAAGGCAGGCCAGTAAAGACCGCCCAGGTGAAAGGAAAGAAAATCAACCACAGCCCCGTGCACGAAACGGTCGATGACGTTACCGACCGCCCCGCCCATGATGAGGGCGATGGCGAAGGGCATGGCTTTTTCCCGGGCATGGTGGCGCAGCATGATGAAAAGCCAGGTGCAGATGCAAAACGCCAGACCGACAAAAAACCAGCGTTGCCAGCCGCCTGCATTGGCCAGGAAACTGAAGGCCGCGCCACGATTGAACACGAAAACGAGATCAAAAAAAGAGGTCACCGTCAGCGAATCCCCCAGGTTGAAGCGCGCCGTGACCATTGCCTTGGTGATCTGGTCGAGAATCACCACCACCAAAGCCAGGCCCAGCCATTTACGCATTTCAGGCAGCATGTCTGGCCTCGCCTTCACCGAACAGATTGCTCGTGCAACGTCCGCACAGTTCAGGGTGTGCCTCGTCGTGCCCGACATCCTCGCGCCAGTGCCAGCAGCGGACGCACTTGACCTGCGCTGTCGGTGTGGCGATGAGAGCTTCCTTTGCTGCATCGCTTACCTTGACCAGCGTAGTCTTCGAGCAGATCAGGACAAAACGCAGGTCGTCGCCCAGCGAGGCCAGGCGTTCGTATTGCTCACCGCAGGCCCGGATTTCGATTTCCGCCTGAAGCGAAGCACCGATTTTTCCTTCGGTACGCAGGTTTTCGAGCACCTTGCTGGCCTCGGCGCGAAACTCGCGGATCAGACGCCAGCGTTCCAGCAGTGCCATCTCACCCTCCATGGCTGGAAGTTCGTGCCAGCGCGTGAGCAACACGCTGTCCCCCTGCCCCACCAATGCCCAGATTTCTTCGGCGGTAAAGCTGAGGATGGGGGCCATCAAGCGGGTGAGTGACTGGAGGATGTGCCACAACGCGCTTTGCGCCGAACGGCGCGGCAGGCTGTTTTCCGCCGTGGTGTAGAGGCGATCCTTGAGGATATCGAGATAAAACGCCCCCAGGTCTTCGGAACAGAAATTCTGCAAGGCCTGCACGACCTTGTGAAACTCGTAACGCTCGTAATCGGCGCAAACCTGGGCTTGCAACCCGCGCGTCATGGCGAGCGCATAGCGGTCGATCTCCAGCCATTGATCAGCCGGAAGCATTTGCGTGGCTGCATCGAAATCGACGGTATTGGCCAGCAGGAAGCGCAGGGTGTTGCGAATCCGGCGATAGGCTTCGACGACACGCTTGAGAATTTCATCGGAGATCGTCAGCTCGCCAGAATAATCCGTCGCCGCCGCCCACAGCCGAAGGATTTCCGCGCCCAGCGTATCGGAAACCTGTTGCGGTGCGACGACATTGCCCTTGGATTTCGACATCTTGTGGCCCTTGCCATCGACGACGAAGCCGTGGGTCAGCAAGGCCTTGTAAGGCGCGCGTCCATCCATCGCACAGCCTGTCAGCAATGAGGAATGGAACCAGCCACGATGCTGGTCCGAGCCTTCGAGATAGAGATCGGCCGGGTAAGCCGCCCGCCCGCCATATCCGGGGTGTCCGCCACGCAAGACCGTCCGGTGGGTTGCGCCGGAATCGAACCAGACGTCCAGCGTATCGCTCATCTTGGTGTAGTTTGCAGCCTCATCGCCCAGCAGCTCTTTCGCATCGAGACTGAACCAGGCTTCGATACCGGATTGTTCGACACGTTGCGCGACTTGTTCGAGCAGCTCAGCCGTGCGTGGATGCGGCTCGCCGGTTTCGCGGTGCAGAAAAAAGGGAATCGGCACACCCCAGTTACGCTGGCGCGACACGCACCAGTCAGGACGATTGGCGATCATCGCACGCAAACGGCTCTGCCCCCACGAAGGGTAGAAGCTCGTTTTGCTGATGGCATCGAGTGCGGCTTCACGCAAGGTCGGTGCTGCCGCACCGGCGCGATGTTCCATGCCGATAAACCACTGCGACGTCGCGCGGAAAATGATGGGCGACTTATGCCGCCAGCAATGCGGGTAGCTGTGGCGCAGCTTGTCGTGCTTGAGCAAGCGCCCGTTTTCCGTCAGCGTTTCGATGACTTTGGGATTGGCCTGCCACACTGACAACCCGGCAAACAGCGGCGTTGTCGAAATGAATTTTCCGTCATCACCCACCGGATTGTCGATGGGCAGGTGATAGCGCAGCCCCACCTGATGGTCATCGACGCCATGCGCGGGGGCGGTATGCACGAGACCCGTACCGGCCTCCAGCGTGACATGGCTGCCAAGAATCAGCGGAACGGTGCGATCGAGGAAAGGATGTTGCAGCCGCAGGCCTTCGAGCCTGTCGCCGCGACAAGTCGCCAGCAGGCGGGCATCGGCCAGCCCGAAGCGAGCCAGACAGGCCTGGGCCAGTTCCTGCGCCAGCAACAGCAAGCCCTTGCCGCTTTCGTACAGGCCGTATTCCAGCTCAGGGCTCGCGCAAACGGCCTGGTTGGCAGGTAGCGTCCAGGGGGTCGTTGTCCAGATCACGGCACTGGCAGGCTGGGAGAGCGTTACCGTCACCCCGAAGGCTGCCCCCAGGGCAGTGCCATCCAGCACAGGGAAAGCCACGTCGATGGCATCCGAAGTTTTGTCTTCGTACTCGACTTCCGCTTCTGCCAGAGCCGAATGGCAATCGAGACACCAGTTCACCGGCTTCAGGCCGCGCGTGAGATAGCCGCGTTCGAGAATGCTCCCCAGGGCGCGAATCTCATCTGCCTCCATCCTGAAATCCATGGTGAGGTAGGGGTGTTCCCACTCCCCCAGCACCCCCAGACGGATGAAGTCCTTTTTCTGTCGCGCCACCTGCCCGGCAGCATAAAGACGGGAGAGCTCCCGAACCTTTTCACCGGGAATGCCTTTGCCATGCTGTTTTTCGATCTGGTGCTCGATGGGCAGCCCGTGGCAATCCCAGCCGGGCACATAAGGCGCGTCGAACCCTGCCAGCGTCTTCGAGCGCAGGATGATGTCCTTGAGAATTTTATTGACCGCATGACCAATGTGAATATCGCCATTGGCATAGGGTGGGCCATCGTGCAGGATGAAGCCCGGGCGATTTTCACGCACGGACAATTCGCGCAGCTGGCGGTAAATCTGTTTTTCCTGCCAGGCAGCGATCCATCCCGGCTCGCGCTTGGCGAGGTCGCCACGCATGGGGAAGGGCGTGTCGGGCATGTTCAGGGTTTTGCGGTAATCAGCCATTTTTCATGCTCTCGAAATAATCCCGGATATCGGCAACATCGCGGGCGATGTGTGCCTTCAATACTTCCAGCGACTCGAAACGGGCTTCGTCGCGGAGCTTGTGTAAAAAATTAACGGTGACATGCTGGCCGTAAATCTGGCGGTCGAAATCCAGCAGATAGACTTCCAGCACCGGCTTGAGCCCCTCGGCAAGGGTGGGCCGCACGCCAAGGCTCGCCGCACCCGGCCAGCGGTGCAGGGAATCGCGGAAGTCGGGGAGAGCCCCTTCCGGAGCACCTTCCAGCCCCGTCACCTCGACGGCGAAAATGCCGGACAAAGCCAGCCGCTTGCGCTTGAGCAGGATGTTGGCCGTCGGGAAACCGAGTTCCCGGCCAATTTTCCGGCCATGCACGATGCGCCCGGCGATGGCGTAAGGACGCCCCAGCAGACGGGCCGCGTGTTCAAGATCACCTTCGGCCAGCACCTCGCGCACGAAGGAACTCGACACACGTTCGCCTTCCCATTCGATGGTCGGCATCGCCTCGACAGCAAAGCCATGCTGCCGCCCTGCCGCCTGCAGAAGAGCAAAATTTCCCTGCCGACCCTGCCCGAACCGAAAGTCATCACCCACGAACAGATGCCGCACTCCCAGGCCGCGCACCAGCAGACGGTCAATGAAATCCCCGGCAGACAATGCAGCCAGTCTGGCGTTGAAATGGCAAACGAACACGCGGTCAACACCCTGCCCGGCCAGTAGATCCAGCTTCTCCCGCAAGCCTGTCAGACGTGCCGGAGCCTGGTCTGGCGAAAACAGCTCGCGCGGGTGGGGCTCAAAAGTCATGACCGTTGCCGGCAGGCCGAGCTTTCTCGCCTGCGTCGTCAACCGTTCGAGCAAGGCCTGATGGCCACGGTGCAGGCCATCGAAATTACCGATGGTCAACACACACGGCGTCGTCGCCTGCCCGGGAACGTTACGCAAGACCTGCATGGAAAAGGGAATGGCTAAGAGCCTTGGCCGAAAAGGGCGAAATTATAAGCGATAAGGTCTGGCCCCACCGGCAATCAGGCCAGGCGTGACTTGGCCAGCGGCGGATTGGCAGCGAAATAGCGGCGAATGCCCCGCAGCAGGGCTTCGGCCATTTTGTCCTGATAGGCTTCGTCGTTGAGCCGCTTTTCTTCCTCGGGGTTCGAGATAAAAGCGGTTTCAACCAGGATGGAGGGAATATCGGGGGCTTTCAGCACGGCGAACCCGGCCAGCTCGACCTGCCCCTTGTGCAGGGTATTGATCCCTCCCAGCTCCCCCAGCACGGCCTTGCCAAGCTTGAGGCTGTCGTTATTGGTGGCAGTCTGGGAAAGATCCAGCAGGGTGCGCGCCAGATTGGCATCCTTGATGCCAAGATTGACGCCGCCGATCAGGTCGGCTGCGTTTTCCCGCTGCGCGAGCCAGCGCGCCGCCGCCGAAGAAGCACCGTTCTCGGAAAGCGCGAAAACACTGGAACCCCGCGCCGTTGGCTTCACAAAGGCATCAGCATGCACGGAAATGAACAAATCAGCCTGCAGACGGCGCGCCTTTTGCACCCGCTGGTTCAGGGGAATGAAAAAGTCGTCGTCGCGCGTGAGCACTGAACGCATATTGCTTTCAGCATCGATTTTCGCCTTCAGCCGACGGGCGATGGACAGGGTAACGTGCTTTTCATAGCTGCCGCCACGGCCAACCGCCCCGGGGTCTTCCCCGCCATGGCCCGGATCGAGGACGATGGTAATCAGGCGGGAAACCTTGGCATCGGCTGATTTTGCCGCATGGGCCGGACGCTCCGTCACAGGCTTTTTCTCGGGCAGACGCTCCGCTTCCAGCTTGCCATCGAGCTTCAATGGCGCATCCGGCTTCTTTTCCTGGCCAGGCTGGTCGCTTTTGTCCAGCAAGGCCAGCAAAGGGTCTGGCGGCTCGCTCGGGTAAAGATCGAACACCAGCCGGTGGGCATACTCTCCGACCGGGTCGAGCGTAAATACCTGGGGCTTGACGCCACCAGCCTCCCCCTTGAGCTCGATGACCAGGCGCACCACCCCCGGGCGATTCCGGCCCGCGCGGATCAGCTTGATGTAAGGGTCGGTTTCAGAAATCCGCCTGGGCAGATTTTCCAGCACGGAATTGAATTCCACGCCTTCGAGATCCACCACCAAACGTTCCGGGTTACCCACCTGCAGGTAGCTGAACTTGAGCTGGGCAGCATATTCCAGCGTAATTCTCGTGTAATCCCGGGCAGGCCAGACGCGCACGGCCAGAATGTTGGCCGGCACGGGGGCCACCGCCGCGCGCGCAGCAAGAGCCGCAACCGGCGTGACCAGCAGCGTCAGGGTGGCGGCAGCGAACCTGAGAACGTCGCGACGGCTGACAGAAAGGTGCTCATCGACGGGCTGTTCAGACATTGCTGCCCCCTTTCCGTGAGGGCGAACACCCCCAGCTTCCGGGCATCCCCGAAGACGTCGAGGGCCACACGAAGATCGGCGGCGGGCAGGTATGGCCCAGCCTTGCCGGGCCATTCGACCAGACAAACCGAGCCCGCACCAAAGTATTCGTCAAACCCGCCATCGAGGAATTCCTCTGCACTCTCGAAACGATAAAAATCAAAGTGATACAAGTTTAATCCAGAAATAGCATAAGGTTCAACGAAAGTATAGGTCGGGCTTTTTACCTTGCCGGTGTGCCCCATGGACTGCAACAAGCCACGAACCAGCGTGGTTTTTCCAGCCCCCAGATCGCCATCGAGATAAATGACGATGCCTGCATCGACCAAAACGGCTGGCATCGTCTGGATCGCCCCGGCCAGGGCCGCACCCAAAGCCCGCGTCGCGACTTCATCCTCCAGCAGCGTCTTCATGGAAAGACGGCATCGTTTATCATCACCTTCATGCATGATCGGAACACGCCCCCTCAGGACTGGAA
Organism: uncultured Sterolibacterium sp.; assembly: GCA_964521075.1. Classification (GTDB taxonomy): domain Bacteria; phylum Pseudomonadota; class Gammaproteobacteria; order Burkholderiales; family Rhodocyclaceae; genus Sterolibacterium. The sequence goes on along the minus strand of CAZFPI010000040.1, from coordinate 12,231 downwards.
AAAACTCGCCACGCAAATCAAGGCATGGGGCAGCGAGCTGGGATTCGATGCCATCGGCATCACATCGATCGATGACGCCAGGAGTGCCGACACCGGGCAATCCACCGCCCCCGGTGAAACACAGGCTGCCGCAGAAACCGGGCTGAAAGCCTGGCTGGCGGCGGGTTTTCACGGCGAAATGGATTATATGGCACGCCACGGTCTCAAGCGGGCGCGGCCGGATGAGCTCACGCCCGGCGCATCGAGCGTCATTTCCGCACGTCTTTCTTACTGGCCCGAAGCCGACGACGCACTAAGTAACCTGGCTGACGGCGAACGCGCCTACATTTCCCGCTACGCCCTCGGGCGCGATTATCACAAGCTGCTGCGTAGCCGTCTGCAAAAGCTGGCCGACCGCATCGAGGCGGCTGTCGGCACACACACCTATCGCGCCTTCACCGATTCAGCCCCCGTGCTGGAAGTGCACCTGGCCAACCGTGCCGGGCTGGGCTGGCGCGGAAAACACACGCTGCTTCTGACACGCGATGCAGGCTCGGCTTTTTTCATCGGTGAAATCGTCACCGCCCTGCCTCTGCCCGCCGACCCGCCGCAGGAAACCGGGCACTGTGGCCGCTGCACCGACTGCCTGACGCATTGCCCGACAGGGGCTATCATCGCCCCCTGGCGTCTGGACGCCCGCCGCTGCATCTCCTATCTCACTATCGAACTCCAGGGCAGCATTCCAACGGAATTTCGCCCCCTGCTCGGTAATCGCATCTACGGTTGCGACGATTGTCAGCTTTACTGCCCGTGGCAGAAGAACGCTACGCTAACGCGCGAAGCGGATTTTTCCGTGCGTCACCATCTCGACCGGGCACAGCTGGTTGATCTGTTTGCCTGGACTGAAACCGAGTTCAAAGAACGCATGGCAGGCAGCCCGATTTATCGCATTGGCCACGAATGCTGGTTACGCAATATCGCCGTCGCCCTGGGTAACGCGCCCACGACGCCCAGGATCGTGCAGGCACTGCAATCGCGTCTTGATGACGCATCTGAACTGGTACGGGAGCATGTCGCCTGGGCTCTCTCCCGCCACGCACCATGAACCCCACCCTGAAAAGACCACCGGAAAGGACAAGCCATGACCACCCCACCCGCCTGCGGCCCCGCCACACGCGCCATCCACGGCAGCTCGCTCAAGGACGCGCATGGCAGCCCCTTCACGCCGATCTATAACACCACGACGTTTTCCTTTCCCTCGACAGCAGATCTGCTCGATGTCATCGACGGACGCAAATCCGGCGCGCTCTACACACGCTACGGCCTCAACCCCAGCATCTTCGCGCTCGAAGAAACCCTGGCCGGGCTTGAAAATGCCGAACAAGCCTGGGCCTTCTGCTCGGGCATGGCGGCAGAAAGCGCGCTATTCATGACCCACGGACATCGCGGCATCCTCTGCATTGGCGATGCCTATGGCGGCACACTCGAACTGCTGAAAGACCAGCTGCCGCAACTGGGCATCAAGACGCATTTCATCCTTGGCCACGAACTCTCCCGGCTCGAAGAACTGCTGGCCAGCGGCATCGGCCTGGTGTTCTTTGAAACCCCGACCAATCCAACCCTGGATATTTTCGACATTCAAGATATCGCCACGCGAGCCCATGCCCATGGCGCGCTGGTCGCCGTCGACGGCACGTTTGCCTCGCCCGTCAATCAGCACCCCCTGGCCCTGGGAGCGGATTTCGTCGTCCATAGCGCGACGAAATACCTGGGCGGCCACAGCGATCTCACCGCTGGAGCCCTGATGGGATCAAAAGAACTGCTAGCCCCGATCTGGCACTGGCGGAAAAACCTGGGCTCGATGATCTCCCCGGAAACCGCTACCCTGCTCTGCCGCAGCCTGCGAACGTTATCCGTTCGAGTGGAAAGGCACAATGCCAACGCCCGGGCGGTTGCCGAAGCCATGGCGCGTCATCCACGCATTGCCCGGGTGTTCTACCCGGGCTTGCCCGATTTCCCCGGTCATGCACTGGCGAAAAAGCAGATGCAAGGATTCGGCGGCATGCTGAGCATCGAAATCCGTGGCGACGGCCATGCCGCCACAGGCGTCGCCGACCGGCTGCGCCTATTTACCCTGGCCCCCAGCCTTGGCGGCACGGAAAGTCTGGTCACCCAGCCTTGCACGACCACTCATCACGGCATCCCGCCCGAAGAGCGGGCACGACGCGGCATTTCCGATGCCATGCTCCGCCTGTCCATCGGGCTGGAAGATGCTGCCGACCTGATCGCCGATCTCGAACAGGCCCTGCGATAAGCCGAAACCGGGCTTACCGGCTGGCCAGCTCTTCTTGCAGCCAGCTTCGCGCAGTGGTTTCCTCCTCGAACACGCGAACGTCCGCATCGACAAAAATCTGCGACAGCCAGGCCACCCAGCTAACCCACTGGCTGGAAGTCAGCACGGCGATACGCTGAAAATCATGCGGATGTTCACGCGAGAACCGCAGCTCTTCCCAGGCCACATCCAGGGTAAAACTGGCCATCTCCCGCAAATCGAAAAGCAGGCAGACCGGGCCTTCAAACTTCAGTTTGTAACGCACCAGGTCTTCGAACTCACGGTAGTCCGCCAGCGTGAACTCCCCAAAAACGGTGACACAAACGAGATTTTCCTGATGGTCGGTATTGATCATGGTGAATTCCTTATCGTCCTCATACTGCCCGCGTTGCCAGCACCCTGGCTCATCTCCCCGACTATAGCCGAACTGCGTCACCCCGGCACTGCCCGCCGCCGGGAAAACGCCGTGGCCATCACGCCGCTGCCGACGATCAGCACCATCCCGGCCTGGGCGATCAGGGGCAAGCGTTCGTCCCAGAGCAGGCTGGCAAAAATCGAGGAAAACACCACGGTGGTGTAAGCCAGACTGGCCACCGCCATCGTCTTGCCGCCCTTGTAAGCGCGTGTCATGCAAAGCTGCGCTGCCGCGCCAAAGCCTCCCACACCCAGCAGCAAGGCTCCCCCTTGCCAGTCCATCGCATGAAACGGCTGCGCGGCCAGGGCCCAGGGCAAGCCCCCCAGCGTGGAGACCAACGAAAACCAGAAGACTGTCCGCCATTCCGGCTCCCCCGCCTCACCCAGTTTCCGCACATGCAGATAGGCGATGCTGGAGATAATGCCCGAGCCCAGACCGAACAAGCCACCCGGCAGATATTCTGATTGCAGTACCGGCCGCAAGAGCAGCACCACTCCGGCAAACCCGGCCAGCGTGGCGATTGCCAGCACCAGCCCGACACGCTCACGCTGCACAAAGGCCAGCAGGAGTGCCAAAAACAGCGGTGAGGTGTAATTCAGGGTCACGGCGGTCGCCAGCGGAATCATGCTGATAGCGTAAAAATAAAACACCAGCGAGATGAAGCCGGACAAACTGCGCGTGATGTGCATGCGCCAGTGCCGCGTCGCCACCGCCAAGCCTGCCAGGCGCATGTAGCCATACACCAGCAGCAGGGAAATGAAACCACGGTAAAAAACCAGTTCCGCTGCAGAAAACCGGCTGGCCCCCAGCTTGACGCAAACCCCCATGCAGGCGAACAGCACACTGGCGGCAATCATCCAGAGCATGGGCATTCCTGAGCGACTCATCAAAACGGGGGTCGGGTTACAAACCGGATCAGACGGCTTCTCCGGCGATACGCCTGTAAAAATCATGAAAATGGCGCATGCCATCTTCCATGGGCGATTGATAAGGCCCCGCCTCGCAGCGCCCCTGCTTCATCAGCGCGCGACGCCCACGATCCATGCGCTCGCCGATGTCGTCGTCCTCGATGGCCGTTTCCATATAGGCAGCCTGTTCTGCCTCGATGAATTCCCGTTCGAACAGGGCGATTTCCTCAGGATAGTAAAACTCGACCACATTCAATGTCTTATCAACATCCTGAGGAATGATCGAAGAAACTACCAGCACATGGGGATACCACTCAACCATGACATTAGGGTAATACGTCAGCCAGACCGCGCCCTGACGAGGATGCTCACCGTTGCTGTATTCGAGCAACTGCTTTTGCCAGCGCGCATAAGCCTCGGAGCCTGCCTTTTTCAGGGGAGTGATGCCGACACGCTGCACCGAATACCATTCACCGAACTGCCACGACAGATCATCGCAGGTGACGAAATTCCCCAAGCCGGGGTGATACGGCGCGACGTGGTAATCCTCCAGATAAATCTCGATAAATGTTTTCCAGTTGTAGTTGCACTCGTGCATTTCGACGCGGTCGAGCTTGTAGCCCGTGAAATCGAAAACGCCCTCATTGGCCAGCTTCATGCCCGCCAGATCAGCCTGTGCCGAACGCGGCCCCTGAAAAAGCAGGCCATTCCAGCTCTCAAGCGGCTTTTTGTCCAGATGCAAACAGGGGTTGGCCGGAAAATGTGGCGCGCCCATCAAGCTACCCTGCGTATCGTAAGTCCAGCGGTGAATCGGACAAACGATATGCTGCGCATTTCCCGAACCTTGCAGCATGATGGCCTGCCGGTGACGACAGACATTCGACAGCAGCTCGACCTTGCTGCCATGCGCCTCACCCTGACGCACCAGCAAACGGGCATGATCCAGCCATTCGAGGCTGCGATAATCGTTCGCTCCCGGAACCATCAACTCATGCCCGGCATACCCCGGCCCGGCATCGAAGAACAGCGTTTTCTCCAGTTCGAAACGCTTTTCATCGAAATACCAGGAAACCGGCAAGGGAGATGCCGCCGAAGAAACGATGTCTGACATGAGGAAAAAACTCCAGAACCAGAAATAAGGTCTTGAAAAAAGCGGAATTATAGCGTAACGGCACACGGACCACCCCATCCCCGCCCGGCGCGGGCTACCTGAAGGAAATCGCACAGCACACAAATTTTTTCTCGACAGGTATTGAACAATAAGAAATTCGTGCCTATAATTCTTCCTCTAACTTTTTTGCGCCCGTAGCTCAGTTGGATAGAGTACTTGGCTACGAACCAAGGGGTCGGGCGTTCGAATCGCTCCGGGCGCACCAAAAAGCTGGAGGTTGTTCCGGGAAACCGGCCCAGCCTCATGAAACATGAAACGCCGGTCACCTTCAAACGTGACCGGCGTTTTCATTTTCACGCCTCAATTTTTACGCCAGAACTCCCGTATTTCTGCCTGCTCCCGGGCATTTGCCCTATCATTCCCTTTTTTCCTTCGCGCTCATTGGCCAAAGAAGCCGGACATGGAGCAGCTCAAAAACGATGTTCTCATCATCGGCGGCGGCCTGGCAGGCATCGTTGCCAGCCTTGAACTTCTCACCGGCGGCCATGGCGTCACGCTCATCGACCGCGACAGTGCCGACAACTTCGGCGGGCTGGCCAGGGAAAGTTTCGGCGGCGTATTTGTTGTCGATAGCCAGGAGCAGCGACGCCACGGCCTTCACGACTCGACAGAGCTTGCCTACCAGGACTGGCTGAGCTTTGGCGAATTCAAGGCGGAAGATGAATGGCCGCGCCGCTGGGCGCAAACCTATGTCCACGAATGCAATGAACGGGTTTATTGCTGGCTGAAATCTCAGGGTATCCGCTTTCTGCCCCTGCCGAACTGGGTCGAACGCGGGCAATATCAACCCGGCAACTCCCTGCCACGCTTTCACATGATCTGGGGAACCGGGCAGGAACTGATCCGGCAGTTATTGCTTCGCCTTGAAAACCACCCTCGCCGCAGCGCGCTGACCCTGAAATTCGGCTATCGCGTTGAAAGCCTGATCCTGGAATCCGGAGCCATCCGGGGCTGTCGTGGCGTGACAGAAACAGAGGGCACACCTTTCGAGGCGCATGGCGAAATGACGATCGTTGCCACCGGCGGCATCAATGGTTGCCTCGAACAGGTTCGCCGTCACTGGCACACCGACTGGAGCAAGCCGCCTGCCGTACTGCTCAATGGCTCTCACCGCTACGCGGATGGCCTGCTGCATCAGGCTGTAGCCGAAACGGGAGGCGTCGTCACCCATCTGGACAAAATGTGGAACTACGCGGCCGGGGTGCACCACTGGCAGCCGCGCAAACCCGCCCACGGTCTTTCCCTTGTCCCGCCCCGTTCAGCCCTCTGGCTCAACTGGCGCGGCGAGCGCATGGGCCCGGAGCCGCTGGTCAGTGGTTTCGACACGCGAGAACTGGTGCGGCGTGTTTGTCAGGAAGAACAGGCGCATTCCTGGCTGCTGTTGAACCACCGAATTGCCCTGCGCGAGCTGGCCGTATCCGGTGCAGAGTTCAACCCCTCGATACGCAACCGGCAGCGCATGCGTTTTCTTCTCGAGCTGATCCTTGGAAACCGCCGGGTCGTGGCTGATTTACTGGAACACTGCGAAGATTTCGTCCTCGCCCAATCCCTGCCCGAACTCGTCGAAAAAATGAACCGGCTCCAAGGCACGCCCTGCGTCGATCTCAAGACCGTTCAAGAAGCCGTCGAGCGTTACGATGCCCAGATCGAACGCGGGCCAAAGCTCCATAACGATGAACAATTACGAAGAATCGCCGCATTAAGACAATGGCGTGGCGACCGCCTGCGAACCTGCCGCTTCCAGAAAATCAATGATCCCGCTGCCCTGCCCCTGATCGCCATCCGCACCTTCATCATCAGCCGGAAAAGCCTGGGCGGCATCCAGACAGACCTGGACAGCAAGGTGCTCGATTCCACAGGACAACCCATCCCCGGCCTCTACGCCATTGGCGAAGCCGCTGGTTTTGGTGGAGGCGGCATGAACGGCCTTCGCGCGCTGGAAGGCACATTCCTGGGCGGCTGCATCCTGACAGCCCGACGCGCCGCCCGAGGCATCCTGCGTTAAGTTCTCCTTTCCAGAAAGGCAGACGAGCATGAAAAAAACCGGAGCCTGGCTCGCCGTTCACGCCCTTGAACAACTCGGCGTCCGCTGGACATTCGGCATCCCCGGCGTGCACACCACCGAGCTTTATGACGAACTGAACAACTCCACCCGCATCACCCCCCTGCTCGTCACCCACGAAGGCTGCGCCTCCTTCATGGCCGACGCCATCAGTCGCGTCACAGGAAAGCCGCTTGGCGCACTCGCCCTCGTCCCGGCCGCCGGGCTGACCCACGCCGCCAGCGGCATCGGCGAAGCCCGTCTGGCCGGCATCCCGATGCTGATTCTGTCGGGAGGCATCCGCACCGACCTCGACAAACGCTACCAGCTCCACGAAATCGACCAGTTAAAAATCGCCCAAACCCTCACCAAGGCCGCCTTCCGGATCGAACGCCATCAAGACATCATCCCAACGCTCCATGAAGCCTGGCGTGTCGCCACCACGGGAGAGCCCGGCCCGGTTTTCATCGAAATCCCGGTCAATCTCCAGTTATTCCCCGGAACAATCGAAGAAATACCAGCCTGGAACCCACCTGCCGCCGAATTCCCCCCCATAGAATCAAGCTCACTCGAACAGGCGGCCAGCCTGTTACACGAAGCCAGCCATCCGGCACTCTACGTCGGCTGGGGAGCCAGACATGCCGTAGCCGAGAGCACCGCGCTGGCGGAAATGCTCGGCATGCCCGTGGCCACCACGCTGCAAGGCATTTCCGCCTTTCCCGCCGATCATCCCTTGCATGCCGGATTCGGCTTTAGCCGCTCTGCCACCCCCCCTGCCCGAAATGCCTTCCAGGGCTGCGACTGCCTGCTGGCCGTTGGCGCGCGGTTCGGAGAAATCGCCACAGGCAGTTTTGGCGTCAACATCCCGAAAAACCTCATTCACATCGACATCAACCCGGCCGTCTTCGACGCAAATTACCCCGCCCGGGTCAAAATCCACGCCGATGCCCGCCAAGCCCTCCAGGCACTCAACACAAAACTCAACGCCGCACCAAGCCCCGATGCCACAGGAATCCGGCCAAACCGAAGCCGGCGGATTCAAGAAACCCTGGCCAAAGACAAACATGCCTGGATGAGCGAATGGCTGGCGCACAACAGCCACGGGCGCGTCAACCCCGCAAGATTCTTCAAGGAATTGCGACAACAAACCCCCGACGACGCCATTACCGTCGTGGATGACGGCAACCACACCTACCTGGCTGCCGAACTCTTCCCGGTGCATCGCGGCGGCCTCTTCCTCTCCCCCACGGATTTCAACGCCATGGGCTATGCCGTCCCCGCCGCCATGGGAGCCCAAATCGCCGCGCCAGAGCGGGAAGTTTTCGCCATCGTCGGCGACGGCGCCTTCCTGATGACCGCCCTCGAACTGGGCAACGCAGCCGCCCGGAAACAAGGCATCGTGATCTACATCTTCCGGGACGGCGAACTCGCGCAAATCGCACAGGCCCAGGAAATCACCTACCGGCGCAAACCCTGCACCCGGCTTGAAGCCGTGAATCTCGAAGGGATTGCCATGGCAACCGGAGCAGCCTATCTGGCGATACCTGACAACGAAAGCATCGCCGACATCATTTCCCGCGCAAAACAGACCGCAGCAAAAGGCCAGCCCGTCATCGTCGACATCGCCATCGACTACACAAAGCGGACCGCCTTCACCAACGGCCTGCTGAAAACCAATTTCCGGCGGCTATCACCCGCACAAAGCCTGAGAATGGCCGGGCGAGCCATCGTGCGGCGGATCACAGGCTGACCCCTCCAGAGCCATCCCCGCAAGGGCGAAAAATGTTTCGCCCCTACACCCTGTTCTGCATGGCGGCGTCCGGCCCCCCGTCCACAAAAATACGGAACAAATCACAGCTGCCCGGCTTCACCGGAACCTCCGTAGGGGCGAAACATTTTTCGCCCCCGCCCCCCCCCCACTCGTTCTGCATGGCTTGGGGCCCAGGTGGCCGGAACCGTGATTTCCCTGGAGTCTGGCTTACGCCGAAACAAGAATCACGGATATATCAGCATTTTCCCGGGGCAGGTATTACGGGGCATTGCGACATTACGACATCCCCGCGTATTCCGCAGACCGGTTGAAGAACTCGAAGCCGCTACGCAGGCGTTCCTGTTGGGTCTGGCTCAAGTCGACGAATTCGACCCCGGCGGTGTGATGCCCGTCATTCACCCGCTGCCAGGCCACGCGCGCATCAAGCTCCAGGGGGGGCTGTTGCTGGTACTGGTTGATGTCGCCCGAGGGCAAGTGCAGACGCACCTTCAGGGGTAATTGTTCCTTGATGGAATGTGTCAGTGCCAGGCGCGCGCCGGACATGCTGAAATCGAGGGCCAAAGCCTCTTGTTGCTGCAACGCTCCCTCTACCTGCTGGCGCACATCCGCGAGAAGGCCATGTTCCAGGCGAGGGAAGCGGCGTTTGTCGTCCGTCGCCTTGCGGAATTCACCGACGACTTCATGCTGGATGACGAAGCCGGACATCAGGTCAGACATGCGTCGCGTCACCCGGTGCAGGTCGTCGCCAATCCGTGCGGTGGTTTCGACTTTGGTCGAGCTTTCGGCCAGCGTGGAGAAAAGCCGTTCCAGCGAGGCCTGCATTTCGCTGAAATGCACCAGCTGACGCTGCCCGGCCTCGGCGATCTGGTCGTTTGCGTCCGCCGCCTGGCTGACGTCTGCCGCCATGGATTCCATGACGCTGGCAGTTTCCGCCGCCACGGCCTGGCTGGCATGAACGCGGTCGATCACGGCTCCCATCGCCTGTCGCGCTCCATTGACACTGCCAGTCAGGGTGTCGACGATCACCGTGACTTCGGAAGCCGAGAGAGTGGTGCGCTCCGCCAGCTTGCGAACTTCATCGGCGACGACGGTAAAGCCCCTCCCTGCCTCGCCCGCGCGCGCGGCTTCGATGGCGGCATTCAGGGCCAGCAGGTTGGTCTGGGCGGAAATTTCCTTGATCGTATCGATGATGCCGGTAATCCGCGTCGCGACATCGGCCAGCTGATAGACCTCGCCCGACACGCGATCCACCTCGGCTACGGTCGCATCCAGCTCCTGAATGTTCCGGCGTACCATATCGACGGCTCCTCGCCCTTCCTGCTCGGCGGTACGCGTGCGTTCGGCAGCACTTTGGGCCTGCTCGCGGGTTTCGAGGGCGATTGCGTTGAGTTCCTCGGTTGCCCTCACCACTTCTGCCGAACGGCTCTCTTCCTGGCGGCTGACTTCGGCAATACTCTTTGCGATGGTTGCAATCTGGAAGGCCGATTGCCCCATTTGCTTGCCGCTTTGATCGACTTCGCCCAGGATGCGGTTGAGTTTTCCCAGCACGTCATTGAAGATGCGTTGCAACACCCCGATTTCATCGCGCTGTGTCACGGTAACGTGCATCGTCAGATCCCCCTTTTCCACGGCCAGCAGGGAACGGCAAAGTTCCTGCAGGGGGCGGACAAAGGCATTGGCAATCAGGCCGATGACGAAGAACTGCACGGCAAATTCGATGCCTGATTCCCAGAACGAGTTGAAGATGTAGGAAGCGCGTTCATTGGTCAGCTGTGCCAGAACGTCGGCACTAACGCCACCAAGCCGGGCGATGTCGATCATGTTCTGCAGCTCGTAGGCTGCCAGCACCCGGTTGTAAATCGTCACTATCATGGTGACGATGAAAACGCCGATCTGGAATTTCCAGCGTATGCTCAGGTTTCTGAACCACTCCATCAGGCCACCCTTTCATTTGACGTGACGAAAGTATACTCGCCGGATGAAAACAAAATCAGCCACCCGAAAAATACAGGAGCGCAATCACGCCATCTTCAGCCGTCTGCGAAACGCCAACCCGCACCCGCAGACCGAACTGGAATATGCCACCCCGTACCAGCTGCTCGTCGCCGTGGTCCTTTCGGCACAGGCCACGGACAAGAGCGTCAATCTTGCCACCCGAACCCTGTTCAGCCTCGCCCCGGATCCCCGGGCCATGCTTGGTCTGGGTGAAGAAAAGCTGCGGGAAACCATCAACCGTATCGGGCTCTACAAAACCAAGGCGCGGCACGTCATCGCCTTGTCACAGCTGCTGCTGGAACGTCATGATGGCGAAGTGCCTGCAGACGGCACGGCACTCGAAGCCCTGCCCGGTGTGGGCCACAAAACGGCCAATGTCATTCTCAATACCGTGTTCAGACAAGCCGTCATCGCCGTCGATACCCATATTTTCCGCGTCGCCAACCGGACGGGCCTGGCACCTGGAAAGAATGTCCGGGTAGTCGAAGCCGGGCTGTTAAAATCCGTTCCCCCAGAGTTTCTGCTGGATGCCCACCACTGGCTGATACTGCTGGGCCGCTACGTTTGCAAAGCGCGCAAGCCGGAATGCGCCCGTTGCCCGATCAACGACCTGTGCAGTTTTCCAGACAAGCCCCTGTAAGCCACATGTTCAACCCCTCCCGAGACCAGGCCCGCCAGTTTTTCATCGACACCTGGCGCAAGCACCTGCAAGGCCTGCCGATGACGGCCATGGAACTGACGGTGGCAGACATCATCCGCCTGCATCCCGAGTACCACCCGCTGTTCGACAAGACCTCGAACGACGATGCCGAACTTCTGGGCCGGGAATGGACACCCGAACAAGGTGAGGGCAATCCCTTTTTGCACCTTTCCCTGCACCTGGCCATCGAAGAACAGCTTTCGATCGACCAGCCCCCGGGAATCCGAAATCTTTTCAACCACCTGCAAAACCGCCATGGCGACCGCCACGACGCTTTGCACGATCTGCTGGAATGTCTGGCCGAAACAATCTGGCACAGCCAGCGAGACAAAACACCGCTCGACAGCACAGCTTATCTGGAACGAATCCGGCACAAGGCGCGCACAGCATGAATGGCTCATCCTGAGTAGAATCAGGCATCTGTATCTGCATCCGCAACCCCGACCCACTCTCCCCTGGCACAAACCCATGCGTTTTGAAGGCAGTTCCAACTACATCGCCACCCCGGATCTCAAACTCGCCGTCAACGCGGCCATCGCCTTGCAACGTCCGCTGCTCCTGAAGGGCGAGCCGGGCACAGGCAAAACCCTGCTGGCCGAAGAAGTCGCCGCCGCACTCGGCATGCCGCTTCTGCAATGGCACATCAAATCCACTACCAAAGCCCAGCAGGGGCTCTACGAATATGACGCTGTCTCGCGCCTTCGCGATTCACAACTAGGTGGCGAAGCCGGGGCGCGGGTGCACGACATTGCCAACTACATCATCAAGGGCGTGCTCTGGCAGGCTTTTGAATCAGACCGCCCCTGCATCATCCTCATCGACGAAATCGACAAGGCCGACATCGAATTCCCCAATGATCTGCTGCGCGAACTCGACCGGATGGAGTTCTACGTCTATGAAACCCGCCAGCTCATCAAGG
>CAZFPI010000039.1:0-22137 GCA_964521075.1 uncultured Sterolibacterium sp. | reverse complement strand
GTCAGCCAGCACACAGTCTTCGGCGCACTGTTCCAGTATCCCGATGATCGCGGTGAAATTACCGATCTCACACCCCACATCGCCACCGTCAAAGCCGCAGGTGGCGTAGTCGCCGTGGCGACGGACCTGCTAGCCCTGGTACTTCTCAAATCCCCCGGAGAAATGGGAGCTGACATTGCACTGGGCTCGGCCCAGCGTTTCGGGGTACCCATGGGCTTTGGCGGCCCCCATGCCGCCTTTTTCGCCACGCGCGAGGAACACAAACGCCAGACCCCGGGGCGCATCATCGGCGTCTCGGTCGATGCGCGCGGAAAGAAAGCCCTTCGCATGGCCTTGCAAACCCGCGAGCAACACATCCGCCGCGAAAAGGCCAACTCCAATATCTGCACATCCCAGGTATTGCTGGCCAACCTTGCCGGCATGTACGCTGTCTATCACGGCCCGGCCGGGCTAAAAACCATCGCATGGCGCGTTCAGCGTCTGACAGCACTGCTGGCAAGCCATCTGCGCCAGGCAGGCATCATCCCCCTGAATGCCCATGCCTTTGACACCCTGCAAATTGACCTTGGCCCTCGTGCAAAATCCGTTTTCGATGCCGCCCGGCAGGCCGGCTACAACCTGCGGCTTGTTTCCAGCAACATTCTGGCCATCGCCTTCAACGAAAAATCCACGCGCCAGGATGTCACTGAACTGTCCGGACTGATTACCGGAGCCCCCCCCGCCCCCGCGAACCTCGATGAGAAAATTCCCAGCCTCATCCCGGACGCGCTGCTGCGCCAGGATGCCATCCTCACCCACCCCGTGTTCAACACGCACCACACCGAACACGCCATGCTGCGCTATCTGAAAAAGCTCCAGAACAAAGACCTGGCCCTCGATCACTCCATGATCCCGCTGGGTTCATGCACGATGAAACTCAACGCCACCAGCGAAATGCAGCCCGTTTCCTGGCCGGAATTCAGCGATCTGCACCCTTACGCGCCACTGGACCAGGCCGGAGGCTATCTGGACATGATCCGCAGCCTGGAAGACGCGCTCGCGGCCATCACCGGTTTCGATGCAATATGCATGCAGCCAAACTCCGGGGCGCAAGGTGAGTACGCCGGTCTGGTCGCCATCCGCCGCTATCAGGCCAGCCTGGGCGAAAGCACGCGGGATGTCTGCCTGATCCCCCGATCCGCCCACGGCACGAACCCGGCTACAGCGCAGATGTGTGGTCTTGCCGTCATCGTCGTCGACTGTGATGAGCAGGGCAACATCTGCCTCGACGATCTTCGCGCCAAGGCAAAAGAACATGCAGCCCGCCTCTCCTGTCTCATGCTCACCTACCCCTCGACCCACGGCGTTTTCGAAGAGGGTGTGCGCGAAATCTGCGCTCTCGTGCATGAACACGGCGGCCAGGTCTATATGGACGGCGCAAATCTCAACGCACAGGTCGGCCTGACCAGCCCGGGGGCTATCGGGGCGGACGTCTCGCACATGAACCTGCACAAGACCTTCGCCATTCCTCACGGCGGCGGCGGACCGGGTATGGGCCCCATCGGCCTCAAGGCCCATCTGGCACCTTTCATGCCCAACCATGCCGTGCAGCCCGTCGACGGCCCGCACCGGAAACAAGGAGCGGTGAGTGCTGCCTCCTGGGGTTCGGCCTCCATCCTCCCGATTTCCTGGATGTACATCAACATGATGGGCGGGCCGGGCCTGACCCGGGCAACACAAATCGCCATTCTCAATGCCAACTACATCGCCACACGCCTCAAACCGCATTACCCGGTGCTCTATACCGGCCGCCATGGCCGTGTCGCCCATGAGTGCATTCTTGACATCCGGTCTCTCAAGGCCTCGACGGGCATTGCCGAAATCGATATTGCCAAGCGGTTGATGGATTATGGTTTCCACGCGCCGACCGTCAGCTTCCCGGTGGCAGGCACACTCATGGTCGAACCCACCGAATCGGAAAACCTGGCCGAGCTCGACCGCTTCATTGCCGCCATGATCGCCATTCGTGAGGAAATCCGCCACATCGAAACCAGCCACTGGCCGGCTGACAACAACCCGCTCAAACATGCTCCGCATACCCAGGCAGATGTCATCTGCAGCGATGTCGGCTGGGGGCGGCCCTACACCCGGGAACAGGCAGCCTTCCCGCTGCCCTGGATTGCCGAAAACAAGTTCTGGCCCACGGTAAACCGCATCGACGATGTCTATGGTGACCGCCACCTGTTTTGTGCCTGTGTGCCTGTCTCAGGCGACGAGCAAGGCTAAACCTTTCATTCCCAACACTCCGGAACAAGCGCGTGTCCCTTTCCGCACCCTTTCCCGAACTCCTGGCTCCCGCAGGCTCGCTGGACATGCTGGACACGGCACTCGCCTATGGCGCGACGGCCATCTACGCAGGGCAACCACGCTACAGCCTGCGGGTTCGCAACAACAGCTTCGGCGACATGGAAGAGCTACGCACAGGCATCGGGCGCGTCCACGCCAGGGGGGGTAAATTCTACGTCGTCAGCAACGTCTACCCGCACAACGCCAAGATCAAGACCTACCTGGCCGACATGGCCAAAGTCGTCGCCCTCCAGCCAGACGCGCTCATCATGGCCGATCCGGGCCTCATCGACCTGATCCGGGAAACCTGGCCGGACATGCCCGTCCATCTTTCGGTGCAGGCCAACACGGTCAACTACGCCGCCGTGCGTTTCTGGAAAAAACTCGGCCTCAGCCGCGTGATTCTTTCGCGCGAACTCTCGCTCGACGAAATCGCAGAAATCCGGCAGCAATGTCCGGATATGGAACTCGAAGTCTTCGTGCATGGTGCGCTGTGCGTGGCCTACTCCGGCCGCTGCCTGCTCTCTGGCTACTTCAACCACCGCGACCCCAACCAGGGAACCTGCACGAATTCCTGCCGATGGGATTACAAGGTCAAACCTGCCGCCACCGATCCGGGAGGCGACGTTTTCCTGATCGAAGAAGGCACACGCCCTGGCAACCTGATGCCGATGGAAGAAGACGAGCACGGCACTTACATCATGAACTCAAAGGATCTGCGCGCCATCGAGCATGTCCAGCGGCTCGTAGATATCGGCGTCGACTCCCTGAAAATCGAAGGCCGGACAAAATCTCCCTATTACGTCGCCCGAACCTGCCAGGCTTACCGGCAAGCGATTGATGACGCCCTCGCGGGAAAACCGCTGAACCCGCGCCTGCTGGCCGAACTCGACGGCCTGGCCAACCGGGGCTACACCGACGGTTTTTATCAACGGCATCACGATGCCGATTACCAGAATTATCTTTACGGCTCATCAAAATCCGGGCGCAGCCTTTATGTTGGCAACGTCAGGTGCTATGGCGATGATGGCCTTGCCGAAATCGAGGTCATGAACCGTTTTTCCGTCGGCGACAGGCTGGAAATCATTCATCCGGACGGCAACCTGGATATCACCCTCGACGTGATGCAAACGCGTGAGGGCAAGGCCACCGACGTTGCCCCCGGCAACGGCCATTACGTCCGCATCCCCCTGCCACCCGGCTTTGAAAAAGCCTTTGTCGCCCGCTACGCCTGAGCAGACGCATGCCCCGACTGCGCGAAGTTCGCATGCCCAAGTACCCAGAATGTTGGGAGACTTGCGGTAATTGCGCTGCCGGTGACGTGATCGTCGAATCCTTGCTCGTCGCCCCCGGCGATGTCATCGAATGTGACACAACGATTCTCATACTGGAAACCGGCAAGGTCGCGCTGGACATCCCCTCACCCTATGCCGGCCGCATCATCGAGGTATTCGTCGAACAATACGATCCCGTCGAGGAAGGCGCATTGCTGCTGACACTCGAAGAAAGCGGATAAAACAGACGCACCCAGGCGGGTGGGTTACATGCGGCCCGACGGCACGACATCGACACAGGTCGTGCGATTGCGCCCTTCGCGTTTTGAGCGGTAGAGAGCTTCGTCCGCCCGCTTGAGGCAATCGCTCAACTGGGCACTGCTGCCCTGCCGCCCCGCGACAGTCGTGACGCCCAGGCTGATGGTCACGCATTCCTCAGCATCGCCAAAATCACTGACCAGCCGCCCGACCCGGGCACGCAGACATTCGGCCAGCGTGAGCGCGCCTTCCGCCCCTGTATCCGGCAAGATAGCCAGGAATTCCTCACCGCCGATGCGCCCCAGAAGATCCGAATCCCGCAGGTTGTCACGCAAGGTTCCGCCAACTTCCCGCAAAACCTGATCACCCGCGGCGTGACCAAAGCGGTCGTTGATGGATTTGAAATGGTCGATGTCGATCATGAGCAGCGAAATCGGTGAGCCCTGCCTGCCGCAAAGGGCCATCAGGGACTGGGCACGCTCGAGCACGGCACGCCGGTTGAGCAGGCCCGTCAGCTCATCGTGATAAGCCAGCTCGCCCAGGCGGCAGGAAAGCTCATAGATTTCATCAGCGGCAAGGGAGAGCAGGCGGCTGCTTTGCTGATGAAATGCCCGCTCGGTACGGAAATTGGCTTCCACGCTCTGCAAACGCCAGGCGATGGCTTCATGCAGATGCGACGGGATGACGACCTTGCAATCCGGCGACATATCAGCCAGAAAAGCATCCAGCTCGTGTGACAAGGCTGCCTCGGGCTGCGGCCTGAAACGGAAAGAGACGTTTTTTTTGGTCAGGTGACGTGCCTGTGGCCATTCTTCCGCAGTAAGCTGCACATACTGCATATCTCCGAGCATCGCCAGGCTGCCGTAAAAAAAGCCGCGCTCGAATTCCTTCGGATAGGGCGTTGTGCAAACCAGCACGGCACGGCCGCCTGCATCATCCATCTCTTCGAGTTCAATCTGGCCAACCACCTCGGGGCTACCCCGATGCATCTGCGCGTAGCCGACATTGCCCGCCTGCAGACGAAGGAAATCGGCAGTGGAGAAAACGCGCGCGTAGCCGCTGCTGTTGGTTCGAAACCAGTCTTCCGCCACAGCGACGCCCGCCTGAAACAGGATGGGCTTCAGGTCAATATCGCGATGCTTGATTTCATTGAGCACTTCAAAGAAATGCATCATCGGATACCAGGTCGCCGACTCGACGCCCTCCGCCAGCCGCCTCGCCATCCCCCCGGACAGGACATGCACATTTTTCAGCGAACGGATCAGGCCATTCAGCACGGACCCCCGCACCTCGCCAGAAGCGAGCGGCGATGGAATCGAACGAATATCCAGATCAGCCCGTGCCATGACCATTACCTGAAGAAGATGAATGCTGCGTATCCCGAAACGAAAACCGGACAGCCGTGGTCATTATCCACTCATACCCGATTTTCATCAAAGTAATTTCCATGAATTTTGTCTCGGTTCTGTTTCAAAATTCATTTTTCCAGGCACGAATCGCCGCGAAAACATTGACATCGACATTGCCCCCGGGCGAGTATCCCGAATATCGCTGTGCTGCCTGCCGAACCGTCGGCTTATCCCAACGCAAAAATGGATTGATCTGACACTCGATAGCCAGTGTCGTCGGCAAGCTGGGCAATCCAGAGGCGCGTTGCCTGGCAATATGGGCAGCATATTCGGCGATCAACCGGTTATCAGGCTCGACCACGCTGGCAAAACGCAGATTAGCCTCGGTATATTCATGAGCACAAAAAACCCGTGTTTCTGGTGGAAGGCATCGCAGTCGCGCGAGAGAACGCTGCATCTGCTCCGGCGTCCCTTCAAACAGCCGCCCGCAACCCGCCGAGAAAAGCGTATCGCCGCTGAACAGCAAGCCGTGCCCCGACCAGTTTGGTTCATAATAAGCAAGGTGTCCCTGTGTGTGCCCGGGAACCCCGATCACCTGAAAACGCATGTTCATTCCAGGCAGTTCGACAACCTCGAATTCACCCTCACCCAGTGGATGCGTCAAACCAACTATTTTTTCTCCGGACGGCCCATACACTCTTGTTTTCGGGAATTTTTCGCACAAGGCGGTAATTCCCGCAACATGATCGGCATGATGATGTGTCACCAGCACGGCCACGAGCTCGAGTGACTGGCCCGCCAGATAAGCAAGGACAGGAGCCGCATCCCCCGGATCAACCACCACCGCCCGGCCTCCCCGCCGCAGCAACCAGATATAGTTGTCGCGCAAGGCAGACAGCGGAACAATGCCACATTCAGCCTCACCGATATTTTCCGGATTCACCGCCCACCCCCCACAAAAAATACCGGCATTTCCTTCACCTCATCCGTGTTCATCAATGGCAATTTCCAGCTTTAACGACTGGCTCGACTCTCCACAGGGGCAATATATCCTGCAATGGGAGCAGGACAAGTACGACCAGCTGGTCTCTGACATTTTTGGTTTCAACGCGGTTCAGCTGGGCATGCCGCAAGCAGACTTTCTACGCGCCAATCGCATGCCCATGCGACTTTATGGCGATGAAAAACCGAACACCCGGACCAGGCAGCACGACGAGAATACCGCCTGGCTAAGGGCCCTCCCCAACCACCTCCCCTTTGCCAATGCCAGCATCGACTTGCTGATCCTGCCCCATCTTCTGGAGTTTCACGACAGCCCGCATCAGATTCTTCGCGAAGTCGAGCGCGTCCTGGTTCCCGAAGGCAGCCTCATCATCACCGGCTTCAATCCTTACAGCCTGTGGGGACTACGTCGGCGTTTCAGTCGCACGGCCCATGCACCGCCCCCCTGGCGTGGCCAGTACCTCAGCGTCCCACGCCTGCGCGACTGGCTCACCCTGCTGGGGCTGGAATCGCACAGTGGCAGTTTCGGCTGTTACGCCCCCCCTTTCAGCCAGGAAAACCGCCTGCAACGCTGGCACTTCATCGAACTGGCCGGCAACCGCTGGTGGCCCTACGGCGGCGCGGTCTATATTCTCCAGGCCGTCAAACGTATCCACGGCATGAGACTTGTCATGCCAACCTGGCGCGAACGCATGGCGCGCGCCAAGGCCATGGCAGCCGTCAAACCCGCCGGGGCGCGCATCAAGACACGCAACCTCAACCGCCATAAAACAATATGAACGACCAAACATCCTCTCCCATCACCGAAATCGTCGATGTTTTCACCGACGGAGCCTGCAGCGGCAACCCTGGCCCCGGCGGATGGGGGGCACTCCTGCGAACAATCACGCCCAACGGCCCCGTCGAAAAAGAAATATTCGGCGGCGAACCCGGCACGACGAACAATCGCATGGAACTCACCGCCGTCATCGAAGCCCTGAAAACACTCAAGCGTCCCGTGAAAATCCGCGTTCACACCGACTCCCAATATGTACAAAAAGGCATCAGTGAGTGGATACACGGCTGGAAAAAGCGTGGGTGGCGCACTGCCGACAAACAACCCGTCAAAAACGCCGACCTCTGGCGACTGCTCGACGAAGAAGCCGCCCGCCACCACATCGAATGGCTCTGGGTGCGCGGCCACGCCGGCCACCCGGAAAATGAACGTGCCGACGCACTGGCCCGGCGCGGTATCGGGAGCCGGCAGACATGAGACAGATCATTCTCGATACCGAAACCACCGGGCTCGACTACAAACAGGGCCATCGCATCATTGAAATCGGCTGTGTCGAACTTCAGAACCGCAAGTTGACACAACGCCGTTACCACGTCTACCTGAATCCGGAGTTTCAGATCGACGCGGCCGCCCAGGCAGTGCACGGACTCAGCAACGAAGACCTCGCCGACAAGCCAAAATTCGCAGAAATCGCCACAGAATTCATCGAATTCATCCGGGGAGCCGAACTCCTGATCCACAACGCCGAATTTGACCGGGGCTTTCTCGACAACGAATTTGCCCTGCTCGGCCGGGAGCCCCTGTCCAAATTCGCCAACGGCATCACGGACACCCTGAAACTGGCGCGCGACATGCGTCCCGGACGACGAAACTCGCTCGACGCACTGTGCAAGGAGTATGGCATCGACAACTCCGGCCGCCAGTTACACGGCGCACTGCTCGATGCGGAATTGCTGGCTGAAGTCTATCTGGCCATGACCCGTGGCCAGGACTCCCTGCTGACAGATATCGCCGACACATCTGCGGCCCACCCGGCCATCTCATCCATTGAACCCGCCAGCACCGCCCCCCGCATTCTCCTGAGCGCCACAGCGGAAGAACTGGCAGAGCACATCAAAATCCTTGGAGAAATCGCCAAGGAAAGCAAGGGAAAATGCCTGTGGCAAGCCACTCAAGGAAACACCGGGTAACTCGCCCCCCTCTTTTCCGCCACTATTGAACCACTATTGACAATCGAACATCATAGAAGCTATAAAGCCACCCTGACGCCACTCGTCGTCTGATATTTATCAACATCATCAACTCTATAGGGAAAGCTAGCCATGTCCAAAATCATGACCGCCGTTTTTCTGACCGTTACGACCCTGATGGTTTCCGCCTGTGCCATGCACGGCACCTGGGCTTTTACCGCCGTCAAGGGCTAAGGACG
This sequence comes from uncultured Sterolibacterium sp., assembly GCA_964521075.1. Taxonomy (GTDB): domain Bacteria; phylum Pseudomonadota; class Gammaproteobacteria; order Burkholderiales; family Rhodocyclaceae; genus Sterolibacterium. Next base: position 13,725 of record CAZFPI010000039.1, on the reverse strand, counting down.
CACTGATTAATGACCAGTTCATTAATCAAGGCTTCCAAAAAATACAACCGCATGACACTCAGCCCCACGGAGACATCCGCGGGGCTTTTTTTTGCGCCATGTGCCGGACAACATGGCACATACCCGCACCTTGACAGGACAAACCAAGGCACACGCTTTGCAAGCGCAATACAAATCTCGTAGCCTGACCAAAACGTTAAAATTGACAACAACAAGTAAACTCATGTAAAGTCGTCGCGGGTGCTTTTGAGCCTACATCAAAACATCAATCACTGAAGGGGAAGTTAGCCATGTCCAAAATCATGACCGCCGTTTTTCTGACCGTTACGACCCTGATGGTTTCCGCCTGCGCCATGCACGGCACCTGGGGCTTCAGCGCTGTCAACGGCTAATCAATAAAGCAACACGAAACATTCAGCCCTCCGGGATACCCGGAGGGCTTTTTTTCGCCTCGAAACCCCGAAAAAACACATCGAAAGCACATAAACACGCAAAGTCCCGCCGCCATGCATTGCACAGGACAAGGCAATATGCTAAAAGTCCAGACTCTTCCGTGTCGGACGTCTTGCCTGTACGACCTGTTTCCATCAATCTTCCATCACAGATCACCTCCGTGGCCTCCCCCTCGTCCAAAGGAAAACCATCCCGCGCCCAGCCTGCCAAATCTGCAGAGGTGGATGTGCAGGACAACGATCGTCAATCTCTGGACTTCACGGATTTTTTTTCCCCATCCGAACCAGAACAAAAAACTTCCGGCAAGCCCAAACTGGAACTTGCTCTCGAACCTGTTTCCTCCGGGGCGGAAGTGTCGGCTTCCATACCGGCTCCGGCAGAGCCTATCCCGGAACCCCAGCCCTTCCCGCTGATTTCTCTCGATAGCCGGGTAGAAAAAGCCGCTTTGCTGTTTGCCTCAGGAAAAACTGGCGAAGCACGGAAATTTCTGGAAGAAGCGGTGCAATCCGGCCAGGCCAATGAGGAAGCCTGGCCACTGTTGTTTGATCTATACCGGCTGTCTGGCGAGCAAGAACTGTTCGAGCAGCTTGCCATCGACTTTGCCCAGCGTTTCGAGAAATCCCCGCCGACCTGGCATGCCGAAAACGAGGCGCATGTCGCCACCACCCAGGACGGACGCGCCTCGGTTTCCCTGACGGGCATTCTGAACGCCCGCTGCGCGCCGCAATTTGCCAAACTGACCGAAGTTGCCAAGACACGCTCGGCCTTACGCCTTGACATGGGCAAGATACAGGACGTCGACCAGGGAGGATGCCAGTTGTTGCTGGACATCACGCAACAGCTGAAAAAATCGGCCTGCGAGCTGACATTTGCCAATCCCGAACACCTGATTGGCCTCATGAAACCGCATGCAATCTCCGGCAAACCGGAAAACGCACCCATCTGGCTGCTGCTGCTCGAAATGTACCAGCGCCAAGGGCAGCAACAGCTGTTCGACGACATGGCACTCGAATACGCCATCACCTTCGAGGTTTCCCCGCCATCCTGGGAAACACCGAAAGAACCGGCGCAGGAGACACCAGAGGCCGACAGCGAAATGGCCGACGTCGTCCTTGATTTCGAGCAACGTGTGGACGCCACCCTGGCGGGTGAAATCCTGGCAGCCGGGGCGAATCAATTTGCCAGCATCACCCGGGTACTCCCCACCCCGGGAGATGACGACATCATCATCGAGGCACTAAACCTGAAACGTATTGACCAGCAAAGTGCCGTAGCGTTATACACCCTGTTCAAATCCCGGCCAGATTCCGGCAGGCGCATCCGCCTGACAGGCTGCAGCCATCTGGTTGCTGCCATGTTCGATATGGCGGGAATCGGGCAAATCGCCCAGGTAGAACGCCAAAAATTCTGACAGCCCGCTGACAGCCTTCCGTGGCTGTTTCGTCGCTTCGCGCCCTTGAAATATTGCCCTGCCGCCACCATAGTGGGAAGTTCACCCACTCCAGATATCCGGTCGTTTCCATGGAACAATATCGCGGCACAACCATCCTCTCTGTTCGCCGGGGAAAACAAGTTGCCCTGGGGGGCGACGGCCAGGTTACCCTGGGCAGCATCGTCATCAAGGCCAGTGCCCGCAAGGTTCGCCGTTTATACAACGACCGCATCCTCGCCGGTTTTGCGGGCGGCACAGCCGATGCTTTCACCCTGTTTGAGCGTTTCGAGGCCAAGCTGGAAAAACACCAGGGCAACCTGCTGCGCTCCGCCGTGGAACTCGCCAAGGACTGGCGCACCGACCGCATGTTGCGGCGTCTCGAAGCCATGCTGGCAGTTGCCGACCGTGAAAACTCCCTCATCATCACCGGCAACGGCGACGTGCTCGAACCGGAGCACGGTATCGTCGCCATCGGCAGCGGTGGGGCCTACGCCCAGTCCGCCGCCCGGGCCCTGCTTGAAAATACCGAGCTAGCCCCGGCCGACATCGTCAAAAAATCCCTCGCCATCGCTGGTGACCTGTGCATCTACACCAACCAGAATCACCTGATCGAGACTCTCGACCAATGAGCCAGATGACCCCTGCCGAGATCGTCTCGGAACTCGACAAACATATCGTCGGCCAAACGGCTGCCAAACGCGCCGTCGCCATTGCCCTGCGTAACCGCTGGCGTCGCACCCGGGTGGCCGAACCGCTGCTTTCCAGAGGTAAAGGACGCAGCCGGCGGGGACGGCCCCCGCCCCGCTCAGAAAGGCCGCCCGCCGGCCAGGCTGACACGCTTCAGCAGCCGGCGCTCCGACGGGTCGAAGGCGCGCCGCGAATGCAGGGTGGTCTGGTTGTCCCAGAACACGATGTCGCCCACCTCCCAGTCGTGCTCGTAGCGGTACTCGGGGCGCGCGAGGTGGGCGCGCAGGCGCTCGACGAGGCGCGCGCCGCGTTCGTCGGGATAGCCCACCACCTCGACCTCGGTCTTGTCGCTCAGGAACAGGCTGCGCCGCCCGCTCTCCGGGTGGGTGCGCACCAGCGGATGCGGAAAGCCCTGGCCGATGCGCGGCTGGTCGGCATAGCGGTAGAGCGGCCGCGGGCTGCCGTCGAAGGGGCGCAGGAAGGGGTTGTAGGTGATGAGCTGGAGCTGGTCGATCTCGCTGCGGGTCTCCGCATCGAGGTCCGCGTAGGCCTGCACGGTGTTGTACCAGCTGGTCTGGCCGCCGCTCTTGGGGATCTCGATGGCGTAGAGCAGCGAGCCGCTGGAGGGCTGGGGCGTCCATTGGTGATCCACGTGGGCGGTCAGCTCGCCGTGGCCGGTGTAGTCGCCCTGGCCCACCGCGTTGGAGACCGGCACCACGTCCGGCGGCAGGCCGGTGGCGGCCTGGCTGGCCAGCACCGGCACCTCGGCCGGCGGACGGAAGATGCCGCCGAAGTAGCTCGCGAAGCGCAGGAAGGCCTCGTCCTCGAGCTGCTGGCCCTTGAAGATCAGGATCAGGTGGTCGTGCAAGGCGCGCTTCAGGGCCAGTACCAGCTCGCCGGAGAGGGGTCGGGCGGCATCGAGGCCGGTCACCACGGCGCCGAGGGCCCCGCCGGTCGGGGTGATGGTCACGTCGGCGAGGGTCTGGGGCTGGGTCGCGACCCAGGTCGGAGCGGCGGCGAGCGCGCGGAACAATTGGGAAACGTCGGTCATGGCAAGTCCTCGGGTTGAATTGAAATGAGCGCCGGAGTGGCGGCTGAGCCAATACAGCAGCAAGCGTGCCAGCCTCGAAAAATCCTTTTCATTCAACGGACTCCGCAAATTACCGGCGCGCTCGCGCGGCCCCGCTGTGCAAAACCCCGCGCCCCCCCGCGCAGGCTGCCGGAAATCACACAGAAGAAAATCGGATATCCAATTCAGGAAAAGATGGTTCGCCCGCGCAATGCCGTCCGGTAAAGTGAGCCCATCGAGAGGCACTTCGGCCTTTCACCCAGCCAATAAGGAATCCGCCATGTCCATCAAATCGATCAATGTCCGCAACCAATTCCGCGGCACCATTTCGGAAATCATCGAAGGCCCGGTGCTTTCAGAAATCGACGTCGCCACGCCGTCCGGCATCGTCACCTCGGTAATTACCACCCGCTCGGTGAAGGATCTCGAGCTGGCGGTGGGCAGCGAGGTGATCGCCTTCGTCAAATCCACCGAAGTATCGCTGGCCAAGCTGTAAATAGAAGGATCCACCATGACGCAGCCCGCCGTACTCACCTTATCGGAGGAGGAAAACCTGCGCCCGGACATCCGGGCCAAGGCGCTGCTCTTTGCCGATCCGGCTTCGCTGCAATTGCTGCAGCAGGCCCGACGCATCGCCGCCAGCCATGCTCCGGTATTGATCCAGGGGGAAACCGGCACCGGCAAGGAATTGCTCGCCCGCCATCTCCACACCGAATCCGGGCGCAAGGGGCCCTTCGTCGCGGTCAATGGCGCGGCGATCACCGAAAGCCTGGCCGAGGCCGAATTCTTCGGCTTCGAGGCCGGCGCCTTCACCGGTGCCACCGGTCGCCGGGAGGGCTGGTTCGAGGCCGCCCAGGGCGGCACGCTGTTCCTCGACGAGATCGGCGACCTGCCCCTCGGCCTGCAGGTCAAGCTGCTGCGCGTGCTGCAGGAAGGCGAGATCGTGCGGGTCGGCGGGCGCCGGCCCATCCCGATCGACGTGCGGATCGTCACCGCCACCCACGTGGACCTGGCCGGCGCCATTGCCGACGGGCGTTTCCGGCAGGATCTGTTCTACCGCCTGACCATTCTCGGGCTGCGCATTCCGCCGCTGCGCGAGCGACCCGGCTACATCCTGCCCCTGGCCCGGCATTTTCTGGAGCGGCACGCCCTCAGCCACGGCCTCGACGTGCCGGTGCTGACGCCGGCCACCGCCAGGCTGCTGGTCGGCCACCGCTGGCCGGGCAATATCCGCGAACTCGAAAACACCCTGCTCCGCGCCGCGCTCCATGCCGAAGGCGGCGTGATCGAGGCCGACCAGCTGCAATTGCACGCCGAAACGGGCAGCCCCCGGGCAAGCGCCGCCACGCCCTCTGCCAATGACCCGGACAGCCTGTGGGAGAATATCGAAACTTCCCTCCGGCAATTGCTCGAACACGCGCCGGACGACCTGTGGGCGCGCTGGGAGCAATTGCTGCTCGAAAGCACCCTCACCCGCCACCGCTACAACCAGGTGCATAGCGCCAGCCGTCTCGGCATCAGCCGGCACGCGCTGCGAACCCTCATGAAACGCCATCGACTGCTGCCCGACAATTCCCGCGGCGAAGCGCGCATTTCGGCGTAAGGGCGTTTCATTCAAATAGCCGACGCTTCCCCGGCGAGAGCATCGGCCCTTCTCTGCTTCCCATTCCAGAATCGGCTCCGCTTCACACAGGAACGGCAGGCCCCGCGGCCTGCCGTTGTTCATTTGCTAGGCGGCGACGTTCAATTCGGCCGTGGCGCCATTGGTGCCATTGGCGGCCTCCGCATTGCGCGGCGTGACGCTCAGGCTGCGGCTGAGTTCGCCGTCGACGCTCACCGGCACGTCGCCATCGACGGTCACCCGGCGCATCACCCGGTGGGCGTCGCCGTAGTCGTTGATCGCATAGTGCTGGGTCGCGCGGTTGTCCCAGATTGCCACGTCGCCAGCCTGCCAGCGCCAGCGCACGGTGTTCTCGAGGCGGATCACGTGGTTCTGCAGCACGCTGAAGAGCTGGGCCGAATCGCTGGCGTTCAGGCCCTCGAAGCGCTTGATGAAATGGCCCAGCAGCAGGTTACGCTCGCCGGTTTCGGGGTGTACATGCACCACCGGGTGCCGCGTCTCGTACACCGTGCGCCGGAAGACCTCGCGATAACCGCTGCGCTGATGTTCGTCCGGGTCCTGGTAGAAGGCCGCGTAGTCGTAATCATTGGTGTGAATCGCCCACAATTTGTCGGCCAATGCCTTGAGATTCGGCGGCAGGTCGGCGTAGGCCGTGGCGGTATTGGCCCACACGGTGTCGCCACCGGCCTCTGGGACGATGATGGCGCGCAGGATCGACGCCTTCGGATAGGCCACGTCGAAGGTCACATCGGTGTGCCAGCTATTGGCGCGGCCGCCGCGGTGGGAATCGAGTTCAAGGATGAACCGGCTGTCGGCGGCCACCGGCACCGTCGGATGGGCCACCCCGTCACCAAACAGGCTGGCGAGCGCCTCCTGGCTGGCATTGTCGAGGTGATCCTGGCCGCGGAAGAAGATCACCTTGTACTTTCTCCAAGCGTCGCGGATCGCCTCGGCGACCTCGTGGGGAAGATCGGCCGACAGCTTGACGCCGCGGATTTCCGCACCGATACGGCCGGCGACGGGAACGATTTGAATCTGGCTCATTGGATTCTCCTGAAAGATTGAAAGGGGGATTTCCCTCGCCCAACGCTTCAGCAGAAACCGTGCCCGCTTTTAAAACCAAGGCTGGGCACTGTTTCAAAAGAGAAATTCGACCAATATCGATTCCCGTCCAGGACACCCTGTCGCAATCCGGACAGCCCCGCCCGCAGCCTGCCGCATCGGCGACAGCGAGATTCTGGAAAAGAATCCAATGAGCACCCCATCCGGCGCCCTGCCTTATCCAAATAAATGGATTGCTTTGATCAAATTCCAATTGTGCGGCGCACGACAATTTGTGCGGTGCAACTGTGCAAAACCCGACAGCGCCCCACTGGAAACGCCCATTTACCCCCTATTTCCCGCCAAATCGAGCTGGCACGCGACGTGCTATTAAAAAACGGCCACCCGCAATTCCGGACTCAAACCCAGGAATTGGCGCAGATAAAACGGCTCACGCCAGCCATTACCCCAAGGGAAAATAAAATGAATACCCCGCATCGCCAGCGCCTTCTTGCAGCGCTGATCTTCTCCGCCTTCGGCGCGCCGGCAATTGCCGCCCCCAGCACCGCCGAACTCGAAAAACAGCTCAAGGCCCTGCAGGAGTCCGTGCGCAGCCTGCAAAGCCAGCTGCAGGCCGTCAAGGAGGCCCAGCCCGCCACCGCCCCGAGCACTGTCGCCGCCGCCCCCGACGAGAACGTGGCGAGCAAGGACGACATCAACGGCCTGCAGGCCGACCTGGAGAACTTCAAATACCAGGTACAGCGCGACCGGGATACCCGCACCGCCCTGTCGGCCCGCGCCCTCAACGTGAGCGGGGTGATCCAGGCCCGCTACGGCGCCACCGACACCGCGGTCAACACCAACGGCAACAGCGCCAACGCCGTCAAGGGCCGCAACAACTCCTTCGACCTGGGCGCCGTGCTGATCGGCTTCAACGGCAACCTTTACAAGGACTACGAGGACGGCCGCAACCTCGACTACACCCTGCGCTTCGGCACCTCGCCCCAGCAGGGCACCAACAACAGCTTCCTCAACCTGATCGACGCCAACCTCACCTACAACATCCTGCCGACCATCAGCGCCGACACCGGCCGGCTGTCGGTCACCTTCGGCCAGCAGCTCTTGCCCTTTGGCCAGGAGGTGCAGGCCACTGAAGACCTCAAGCCGACGATCAACAACGCGCTGTTCACCTCGCTCGGCAACCTCGACCTGGCCCGCCGCCAGGTGGGCCTGATCTTCCGCGGCGACGCCTTCCCGGTGGTGGATTACGGCTACAACTACCGCGCACCCATCCTCACCTACGCCTTCGGCCTGGTGAATGGCAACGGCCCCAACAAGTCGGACGACAACAACAACAAGGATCTGGTGGGCCGCGTCGCCCTCACCCTGCCGGCCGACTACAACTCGTGGCTGCGCCAGCTGAGCGTCGGCGCCTCGATCTACCGGGGCAAGCAGAACGTCTTCGTGAACAGCGGCGCCGACCTGGTGGACAAGGGCAAGAAGGACCGCTACGGCTTCGACGTGGCCTACAACCACCACCCCTTCGGCGTGACCTACGAATACACCGACGGTCGCGACGAATACGCCACCGGCACCAAGGCCACCTACAGCGTGGCCGAACGCCGCAGCCGCGCCCACACCGGCACCTTCTTCTACAACATCGGCGAACAGTTCGTGAAGGGCTACCGCGCCCAGGGCCGCTACGACGACTGGTGGCCGAAGTCCTACCAGCCCTTCTACCGCTACGACCGCTTCGACCCCAACACCGACGCGCCCCGCGACGCCGTGAAGGTGCACACCGTGGGCCTCAACGTGTTCTTCGCCGAGACCAGCAAGTTCCAGCTGAACCTCAACCGCACGACCTTCGAAGCCACCGACAAGACCACCAACGACCTGCTGGCCCAGTTCCAGTTCGGCTTCTGACCCCCAACACAAGGAATCGCCAAAATGACTTCACGTACCCGCCTTATCACCCGCCGCCTGATCCTCGCCGGCCTCGCCGCCTCGGTGCTGGCCCCGATCGCCGCCCTCGCCGCCGATGCCCCCAAGGTGATCCGCATCGGCCTGCCGCTGGTCGGCACCGGCAACCGCCCGGTGGGCGGCAGCTGGAACTTCGCCACCGTGCAGATCAAGGGCTCCCTCGAACAGGAGTTCAAGGCCGACGGCATCCGCATCGAGTGGAACAACTTCAAGGGCGCCGGCCCGGCCCTCAACGAGGCGATCGCCAACAAGCTCATCGACGTGTTCGCCATCGGCGACCTGCCGGGCATCGTCGGCAAGGCCAGCGGCCTGAAGACCCGGCTCGTCGCCGCCGACAACCGCCGCGCCGCCTACGCCATCGGCGTGCCGGCCGACTCCCAGGCCCGCGGCATCGAAGACCTGAAGGGCAAGAAGGTGGCGGTCTTCAAGGGCACCGCAGTGCAGCTCGGCTTCGGCAAGTTCCTCACCCGGCACGGCCTCAGCGAGAAGGACTTCAAGGTCATCAACATGGACACCAACACCGCCACCGCGGCCCTCGCCACCAAGGACGTGGACGCGGTGTTCACGGCGCCGTCCCAGCTCTTTCCGCTCGAGGACCGGGGCGTCGCCAAGGTGATCTACAACGAGCGCCAGGACCCGGCCGCCGCCGCCGACCGGGCCCAGGCCTACATGGTCGCCACCGAGGAGTTCGAGAAGGCCCACCCGGACATCCTCCAGCGCGTGGTGAATGTCTTCGTGCGCGAGGCCGCCTGGTCCGCCGACGACAAGAACCGCATTCCGCTGCTGCCGCTGTGGGCCAAGTCCGGCACGCCTTACTCCGCCTATAGAAAGGACTACGACGGCCAGGGCTTCAAGGACGCCCTCAGCCCGCTGCTCGACGAGGAGTTCATCGCCAACATCCAGCGCAACGTGGCGGAATCCCAGAAGCTCAAGCTGGTCCGCGGCAACGTGGACGCCGCCGGCTGGGTGGAGCGCAAGTACCTCGACGCGGCCCTCAAGAACAACGGCCTCAGCAACTTCTGGACCCCGCTGGATGCCGGCGGCAAGCCCAAGAAGTAAGCGATGGGCGCCATCGACTCCAGCTCCGGGCGGCGCTTCCTGGCCGGCTTCGTGACCCTCGCGGTGATCTCCGGCATCACGCTGGGCATCGCCAAGGTCACGACCACCCTCTACGCCCTCAGCCTGCAGGCCACGCCCCTCGAGCTGGCCCTGCTCGGCGCGGCGCAGAGTGTCGGCATCCTGGCGGTCAGCCTGCCGGTGGGGCTGATGGCCGATCGCTACGGGGCGCGGCGGCTGTTCGTCATCGGCAGCCTGCTGGTCACCGTGCTCTACGCGCTGATCCCGGCCTGGGGCCGGCTCGGTTTCCTGCTGGCGTGCACCACGGCGGTGAGCTTCGCGATGCCGCTGCGCTTCATCTCCCTGTCGGCGGTGTTCATGGGCGAGCTGGCGCGGATCGGTGAGGCCCGTGCCGGCTGGTTCCGCGGCGCCCACATGTCGGGAATGTTCCTGATCGGGCCGGCCCTGGCCGCCGGCATCGTCGCGGCGATCGGCTACGCCGGCAGCTACTGGCTGATCGCCGGACTGCTGCTGCTCACCGCGGCGCTGGCGCCGCTGGCCTTCCCCGGCGGGCGCGGGCGCAGCCTGCCCGGCCCGGCCCGGCGGCTGTCGTGGCGCAGCATCGGCGGCCAGCTGGCGCTGCTCAAGACCGACGCCGCGCTGCGCGCCACCTGCGTGTCGGAGTTCTTCGCGATGGCGCTCAACATGTTCTACGCCTTCTTCATCGTGGTGCTGGCGATCGGGGTGTTCGGCTTCTCGAGCCAGGCCGCCAGCGCGCTGATCTCCCTGCAGGGCGGCGCCTTCATCGCGGCGCTGTTCTGCCTGGGCGGGCTGCTGGCCCGGCGCGGCGAAGGCTTCATCCACCGCCTGAGCGACGTGTGCATCCTCGCCGCGCTGGGGGTGCTGGGCCTGGGCCGGGACGGCCTGTGCCTGTGGCTGGGCGCGCCCCTGCTGGGCCTCGGGCTGGGGGCGCTGCAGACGGTCAACCTGTCGCGCTTCGCCCGCATCGGCCGCGAGCTCGGCCAGGGCACGGTGAGCAGCCTCGCCGCGCTGCTGGGGCCGGCCGGGGCCACCGCCGGCAGCCTGGCCGGCGCGCTGGTGGACAGCCCGGCGCAACTGCAGATGCTGTTTCTGGCCTTCTTCCCGGTGTTCGCCCTGTTTGCCTGGCAGCACCGCCGCCACGGGCAGGCGGCCCGCCTGTTCAACGAACCTTCCCTGGAGACCCTCAAATGACGACCTCCCTCAGCCTCCCCCTGCCGGGCGGCCAGGCCCTCGGGCAGGCCGGCCGCCGCCTCGCCGGCCTGGGCCTGGCGCTGCTGCTGCCCGCCGCCATCCTGTACCTGTGGCACCTGGCCGCCTTCCACGAGTGGGTCACGCCCCTGCTGCTGCCGGCGCCGGCGACGGTGCTGCAGGCCCTCGTCGACCTGCACGACAGCGGCGACCTGTGGGCCCACCTGGGCATCAGCCTCGGCCGCGTCGGCGGGGGCTACCTGGCCGGCGTGGCGCTGGGCCTCGCCCTGGGCGCCGCGATGGGCCTCTCGAAAACCGCCGAGGCCTACCTGATGCCCAGCTTCAAGGCCATCAGCCTGGTGCCGGTGCTGGGCTGGCTCCCGCTCTTCATCATGCTGATCGGCATCGAGGAGGGCCTGAAGGTGCTGATCATCGCCAAGGCGGTGATCGTGCCGGTGACGATCAACACCGTCAAAGGCATCCGCAACATCGCGCCGGGGCACTTCGAGGTGGCGCGCATCTACCGGTTCTCGCCCTGGCAGACGCTCAGCCGGCTGATCGTCCCGTCGGCGCTGCCCAGCCTCGCCACCGGGCTGCGCCTGGGGCTCTCCAACGCCTGGATGGCGCTGGTGGCCGTCGAGTTGCTGGCCGCCAGCGAGGGCGTGGGTTTCCTGATGTTGCACAGCCGCCAGCTCTTCCAGCTCGACATGGTGATGGCCTCGATGGTCGTCATCGGCGTCACCGGCTGGCTGCTGGACCGCCTCCTGCAAATCGTCGAACGGCGCCTGCTGGCATGGCGCGTCACCGCCTACTGAGGAACACACCATGCGCTCAAACCCCTCCTCCCGCTTCAACCCCCGCGGCTTCGCGCTGCCGGGCCTGGTGCTGGCCCTGTGGTGGGCGGCCACCCACTTCGGCCTCACCGATACCCGCATCGTCGCCCCGCCGGCCGACGTGCTCGCCGTCGCGCTGCGCGACCTCACCAGTGGCGACCTGCTCGAAGGCCTGCTCGCCAGCCTGGGCCGCGACCTCGCCGGCTTCGCCCTCGGCAGCGCCGCCGGCCTGCTGCTGGGCGCGCTGCTGGCCGTCTCGGGCCTGGCCGACCGGCTGGTCAGCCCGACCCTCCACGCCGTCAAGCAGGTGGCCCTGTTTGCCTGGATCCCGCTGATCTCGGTGTGGCTGGGCCAGGACGAAGCGGCCCGCGTGCTGTTCATCGGGCTGGCTGCCTTCTACCCGGTGCTCTTCAACAGCCACGAGGGGATCCGCAGCGTGACCCGCGAGCTGGCCGAGGTGACCCGCGTATTCCGCTTCACTGCCCGCCAGCGCATCACCCGCCTGATCCTGCCGGCGGCAGCGCCGCAGATCTTCGCCGGCCTGCACCTGGCGCTGATCTACAGCTGGCTGGCCACCATCGGCGCCGAATACTTCTTCAAGGCCACCCCGGGCGTATCGACCCCGCTGCTCGACGGCCGCGCCGACTTCGACATGGCCAGGGTGCTGTACGGCATGGTCGTGGTCGGCCTCGTCGGCGCCGCCCTCAACGCCATCGCCAGCCGCCTGGAGCAGCGCAGCCTCAAATGGCGCCGCAGCCGCTGAGCCCCCGAACCCTGCATCGCAAAGGACACACCATGAGCCGCACATCCACGCTGAGCCTCCAGGGGCTGCGCAAAACGTATCACGTCGAGGGCCAGGCCCTGCCGGTGCTCGACGACATCAACCTCGACATCGCCCCGGGCGAGTTCGTGAGCATCGTCGGCAGCAGCGGCTGCGGCAAATCCACGCTGCTGCGCCTGCTGATCGGCCTCGAGAACAGCTTCGACGGCCGCATCCTGCTCGACGGCCAGCCGGTGGTGGGCACCGGTCTGGAGCGCGGCATCGTGTTCCAGGACCACCGCCTGTTCCCCTGGCTCACCGTCGCGCAGAACGTCGGCCTGGCCCTCGAGAACAGCCCGCGCAGCCCCCGCGAGAAGGCCGCCACGATCGCCGAACACATCGCCCTGGTGGGCCTCGAAGGCTTCGAGAACGCCTATCCGCACCAGCTCTCGGGGGGCATGAGCCAGCGCGTGGCGATCGCCCGCGGGCTGGTCAACCGGCCGCGCATCCTGCTGCTCGACGAGCCCTTCGGCGCCCTCGACGCCCTCACCCGCGCCAACCTGCAGCAGGAGCTGCAGCGCATCTGGCAGCAGGAGAAGATCACCATGGTCATCGTCACCCACGACGTGGACGAGGCCGTGCTGCTGGGCGACCGGGTGGTGGTGATGGAGCCGCGCCCGGGGCGCATCAAGCGCATCGTGCCGGTGGACGTGCCCCACCCGCGCGCCCGCAGCGACGCCCGCCTGGCGCGCATCCGCGACGACATCCTGCGCGACTTCACCCAGGCCGAGGCGCCGCGCCTCGCCGAACACCCCGCCGAACCCCGCTTCGAAGACTACGCCTTCGCGTGGTGAGCCCACGCCTGCAACTGGAGTAAACCATGCCCCACCGCCCCAACTTCCTCGTCATCGTCGCCGACGACCTGGGCTTCTCCGACATCGGCGCCTTCGGCGGCGAGATCGCCACGCCCAACCTCGACCGCCTGGCCCGCTCGGGCCTGCGCTTCACCGACTTCCACACCGCCTCGGCGTGCAGCCCGACCCGGGCGATGCTGCTCTCGGGCACCGACCACCACATCGCCGGCCTCGGCAGCATGGCCGAGGCGATCCGCGGCGACCAGGTGGGCAAGCCGGGCTACGAAGGCCACCTCAACGACCGGGTCGCCAGCCTCGCCGAGCTGCTCCACGACGGCGGCTACCGCACCCTGATGGCGGGCAAGTGGCACCTGGGCCTGACGCCCGACACCTTCCCGGCCCGGCGCGGCTTCGAGCGCTCCTTCGCGCTGCTGCCCGGCGCCGCCAACCATTACGGCTTCGAGGCCGACATCCCGGCCGAGCAGACCCCGCGCCTCCTCAAGGTGACCGCCGGCCTGTACGCCGAGGACGACGCCTTCATCGACAGGCTGCCGCCGGACTTCTACTCGTCCGACAGCTTCACCGACAAGCTGCTCGGCTATCTGCGGGAGGGCGAGGCCGACACCCGGCCCTTCTTCGCCTACCTGGCCTTCTCGGCGATCAAGAGCAGGTAGAGCAGTACAAGAATCGCATTACCGATCAAGCCGCG
>CAZFPI010000038.1:0-22657 GCA_964521075.1 uncultured Sterolibacterium sp. | reverse complement strand
TCGAGTTCCTCTATGAAAACGGCGAGTTCTACTTCATCGAAATGAACACCCGCGTCCAGGTCGAGCATCCTGTCACGGAAATGGTGACCGGCATCGACATCGTTCAGGCGCAAATCCGTATCGCGGCGGGCGAAAAGCTCTGGCTGCGCCAGCGCGACATCGAACTGCGTGGCCATGCCATCGAATGCCGCATCAACGCCGAAGACCCCTTCAAATTCACGCCATCGCCGGGCAAGATCACCAGCTACCATCCGCCAGGCGGCCCGGGGATTCGCGTGGATACGCACATGTACCAGGGCTACACCGTGCCACCGCATTACGATTCGATGATCGGCAAGGTGATCGCCTACGGCGATGACCGCAACCAGGCCATCAAACGCATGCACATCGCGCTTTCGGAGATGGCGGTCGAAGGTATCAAGACCAACATCCCGCTGCATCAGGAACTCATGCAGGATGCCAATTTCGCCCATGGCGGAACCAGCATCCATTACCTCGAAGCCAAGCTCGCCGCCAAGGAAGAGGCGACCAAGGGGAAATAGACCGTGTGGCTCTCCGTTGCCCTGCTCACAGAAGCGCGGCGTGCCGACGCGCTCTCCGACGCCCTGATGAGCCAGGGGGCCCTCTCGGTCAGTGTCGAAGATGCCCAGGCCGGAACCCCGGAGGAAACGCCGCAGTTTGGCGAGCCGGGTTGCCCGGCCACCCCCTTGTGGACGGAAAGCCGGGTCATCGCCCTGTTCGATGCGGCCACCTCGCTGGAGGACATCACCGCTGCCATTGCCGCCGCCTGCCAGGCCATCCGTATCGAACTGCCCGACGATATCGACATCGAAGAAGTCCCCTCGCAGGACTGGGTGCGCCTGACGCAAAGCCAGTTCGACCCCATTCCCATCAACGACCGTCTGTGGATCGTACCCTCCTGGCATGTTGCCCCCGATCCATCGGCCATCAACCTCGTTCTCGATCCGGGCCTGGCCTTCGGTACGGGTTCCCACCCCACCACGCGGCTGTGTCTCGAATGGCTGTGCGAGAACATCGCTGGTGGTGAAACCCTGCTCGACTACGGCTGCGGCTCAGGCATTCTCGCCATTGCCGCCGCCAGGCTCGGTGCGGGCGAAGTGCTGGGTGTCGATATCGACGAAAACGCCCTGATTGCCGCGCAGGACAACGCTTGCGCGAACCAGGTTGCCCTGGCTCTCCAGCATTCAAAAGCCCCTCTGGATGCCACGTTCGATCGCGTCGTCGCCAACATCCTCACCAATCCCCTTTGCGTCCTGGCCCCCCTGCTGTCTGCCCGCGTTGCCCCGGGCGGGCGCATCGCCCTGTCCGGTGTGCTCGACAGCCAGGCCGACGAAGTCATCGCCACCTACGCCCCTTTCATCCCCCTGCGGGTCGGAGCCACACGGGAAGGCTGGGTGCGGCTTGAGGGCCAACGCCCGGCCGCGCATCCATGATGCAGACCCGCTGCCCGGCCTGCGCCACGATCTTCCGCATCACGCCAGAACAGATTCGGGCGCGGCACGGCCAGGTACGCTGCGGCCAGTGCCAGCGGGTTTTCAATGCACTGGATACGCTGCTGGAAGCAGCACTCCCCCCGCCACCACCGCCAGAAAACAGAACGCATGATTCCGTGCCGGCGGGGCCGGACGTGACCGAGCTTCCGGAAACACCGGAAACACCGGAGCCACCGGAGCCACCGGAGCCACCGGAGCCACCGGAGCCACCGGCCGGGTCACAGCCAGAAACAGCGCGGTGGTCGTTCGAATCCGTGGAAAACGTCAGCCCGAAGCCTGTGCCCCGTCGCTGGCCCTGGGTATCCGGCGCACTGCTGGCCGTGTTTGCCCTGCTGCTGCAGGCCGTCATCCAGTTTCGTGGCGAGATCGTCGAGTATTCCGCCGATACCCGGCCCGCGCTGGAAATGCTTTGTCAGGCCTTCGCCTGCGAGCTTTCCCTGCCACACCGGGCCGAACTGCTGGTCATCGAAGACTCCAGCCTGCAACCCGACCCGCGCCACAAGGAACAAATGCAGCTGACGGTCACCCTGAAAAATCGCGCACATTTTGCCCAGCAATATCCCGGCCTCGAACTGACGCTACGGGACACCTACGACCAGCCCCTGCTTCGGAGGGTCATCGCCCCGAAGGACTACCTGCCCGCCGGCAGCGACATTGCCAGCGGCATGAAGGCTGATCAGGAAATCGACATTCACCTGGCCTTGCAGCCGGACAAGAGCCTGCGTGGTGTCCCGGCAGGCTACCTGCTCTATCTTTTTTACCCCTGAACTCCCCTTTCGTACCCCATGAAAACACTGATCTGCGGTTCCCTGGCTTACGACACGATCATGGTCTTCCCCGATCGTTTCAAGCACCACATCCTGCCCGAGAAAATCCACATGCTCAACGTCGCCTTCCTCGTGCCCGACATGCGTCGCGAGTTTGGTGGCTGCGCGGGCAATATCGCCTACAGCCTGCGTCTGCTCGGTGGCGAGCCACTCATCATGGCCACCGTCGGTGAGGACAAGACCCCCTACCTGTACCGCCTGAACCAGATGGGGTTCGATACCACCCATATCCGCGAGATCCCCGAAAGTTTCACGGCGCAAGCCTTTATCACCACCGACCTCGACGACAACCAGATCACCGCCTTTCACCCGGGCGCGATGAATCATTCCCACCAGAACCATGTGGCCGATACTCAAGGCGTGGCACTGGGCATCGTCTCCCCCGACGGGCGCGACGGCATGCTCCAGCATGCACGCGAATTCCATGCGGCAGGCATCCCTTTCATCTTCGACCCGGGCCAGGGCCTGCCGATGTTCAATGGCGAAGAACTCTTCGATTTCCTGAAACTTGCCGACTACTGCACGGTCAACGATTACGAAGCTGAACTGCTTGTCACCCGCACCGGCAAGCCGATCGGGGAACTGGCAAAATTCGTCAAGGCCCTGATCGTCACCCGAGGGGCGGAAGGCTCGGAAATTCACGCCGATGGAAAAATGATCCGCATTCCCGGCGTATCAGTGAGCCAGATCGTTGACCCGACAGGCTGCGGTGACGCCTACCGCGCCGGCTTGCTCTACGGCATCGCAGAAGGCTGGGCCTGGGAAAAAACCGGACGGCTGGCTTCCCTGATGGGCGCGATCAAAATTGCCCATCGTGGCGGACAGAATCACAAACTGGCTCGCGACGAAATCGCCG
This sequence comes from uncultured Sterolibacterium sp., assembly GCA_964521075.1. GTDB lineage: Bacteria > Pseudomonadota > Gammaproteobacteria > Burkholderiales > Rhodocyclaceae > Sterolibacterium. The sequence continues at coordinate 19,460 of CAZFPI010000038.1, read as the reverse complement.
CCCGCTACCGCGCCGCCTATGGCGCAGAACTTTGGTAAGGAACCGATCATGACCCGCACACTCCCCACTCCCGCTACCCTCCTGCTGGCAACACTTTTGTCCGCCAGCCTCCTCGCTGGCTGCTCTACCACCAGCCAGTCCGGCAGCAGCTACACCCCTCATCAGGCCCAGCGCGAAATGACGGTACGCATGGGCGTGGTGGAAAGTGTGCGGCAGGTGATTATTTCAGGCACGAAAAACGGCGCGGGAGGACTGGCAGGAACGGCCATCGGCGGCATCGCGGGCAGCAATATCGGCGGCGGTAATCGCGGCTCGGCCGTGGGTGCCATCCTCGGTGCGGTTGGCGGCGCGATCGCCGGCCAGATGATCGAGGAAAAGAGCACCGAAAAGAACGGGCTGGAAATCACCGTTCGCTATGACAACGGCACGATGGGAGCCATCACCCAGGAAGCCGACGAAAGATTCAACCCCGGCGAGCGCGTCCGCGTCCTGAGCGGCGGCGGCGTCACCCGGGTATCGCACTGATCCCGACAGGGTGGAGCTTCGCCGAAAGTAAAAACCCTGGATACCGGCCTTCGCCGGTATGACGAAGGTGAACGGTTGTTGTGTCGCAATGTCGCCCCCGCCCCCTCGCCCCCTCGTCATTCCGTTGCCCCCCCCCCTCGTCATTCCGGCGAAGGCCGGAATCCAGTGGTGCGAAGCGCGTGAGGATTGCACCGATGAAACAGCCTTGCGTCTACCTGCTTGCCAGCCAGCGTAACGGCACTTTGTATGTCGGCGTGACATCCAGTCTCGTGCAGCGTGTCTGGCAACACAGGGAAGGACTAGCCGACGGATTCACCCGGAAATACGGTGTCAAGAGTCTCGTCTGGTACGAGCAGCATGCCACCATGGAAAGTGCCATCCAGCGGGAGAAGGCCATCAAGGAATGGAAGCGTGACTGGAAAATCGCGCTGATTGAAAAAACCAACCCCGGCTGGCGCGATTTATATACGGAGATCGCCTGAATGGATACCGGCCTTCGCCGGTATGACGAAGGTGAACGGTTGTTGTGTCGTAATGTCACCCCCGCCCCCTCCCTCGCCCCCCCTTCGTCATTCCGGCGAAGGCCGGAATCCAGTGATGCGAAGCGCGTGCGGATTTCCCGGGCACTGACGCTACCCGGCGAAGGCCGGAATCCAGTGGTGCGAAGCGCGTGAGGGTGGGGGAATGCGCTGTGGTGATTCAGTTTTTCTGGCTATCTACCTGGAACAGCTTGCGGTCTTCCAGCCGGACTGCGCTGAGCTGGCGGCCCCAGAGGCAGCCGGTGTCGAGGGCTAGCAGGGTGTCTGTCATTCGCAGCCCCAGGGCTGACCAATGGCCGGTGACCAGCACATGGTCGCGGCTTTGGCGGTTGGGCGCGTCGAACCAGGGCAGGTAGCCTGCCGGCGCGCTGGCGGTTTCGCCTTTGCTGCGAAATTCCATTTCGCCGGAGGGGGTGCAAAAGCGCATGCGTGTCATCGCATTGACGATCACGCGCAGGCGGGGCCAGCCGTCGAGATCGTCGTGCCATGCCGCAGGTTCGCTGCCCCATAGATGTTCGAGGAATTTCAGGTAGCGTGGTCCGCGCAAGGCTGCTTCCACCTCGGCTCCGAGTTTCATGGCTTGTGCGACAGGCCATTGCGGTAAAAGCCCCGCATGCACCATGGCAAAGCCGTTGTCGACGTGCATCATGGGTTGGTGACGCAGCCACTCCAGCAGTTCGTCGCGGTCGGGCGCGGCGAGAATGGCATCCAGCGTGTCGTCCTCGCGCTTTTTCGAGCAGCCCTCGGCCCGCATGAGCAGATGCAGGTCGTGATTACCCAGCACCGTGATGGCAGCCTTTCCCAGCTCACGCACGAAGCGCAGGACTTCGAGGGATTGCGGCCCACGATTGACCAGATCGCCCACCAGCCAGAGCTGGTCCCTGGCCGGGTCAAAGCGCATGACATCCAGCAGATTCCGGAATTCCGCGTAGCAGCCTTGAATGTCGCCGACGGCATAGGTGGACATGTTTTTTCCTCAGTGCGTTGCGGGCCGGTATTCCGGCACACGGGCCTGCAGGCCAGCTCTGACGCTGGATTCGGAAACTTCCGTTTGCGCCAGCCAGCGGTGGAGTTCATCCAGCCAGGCGGCATCGGGGGCGGCGGCAGGGCGGGCGATACGCAGTTTGGGGTGCGGTGTGGGCAGGGTGGTTTCGTCGTCGGCGAGGAGTTCTTCGTAGAGTTTTTCGCCCGGGCGCAGGCCGGTGAATTCGATGCGGATGTCGTCTTCGGTGAAGCCGGAAAGGCGGATCATGTCGCGGGCCAGGTCGGTGATGCGTACCGGCTCGCCCATGTCGAGTACAAAAATCTGTCCGCCGTTCCCCAGGGGTTCCTCGTTACCTGTCCCGCCCATCAGCCCCGCCTGCAAGACGAGCTGGGCGGCTTCGGGGATGAGCATGAAGTAGCGGACGATGTCGGGGTGGGTCACGGTCACCGGCCCGCCCCGCGCGATCTGTTCGCGGAATTTCGGGATGACGCTGCCGCTGCTGCCCAGCACATTGCCAAAACGCACCATGACGAAACGGGTGGGGCCAGCGTTTTCCCGAACTGCGTGGCCCAGTGCCTGACACAGCATTTCCGCCAGTCGTTTCGTCGCCCCCATGACGTTTGCCGGGTTGACGGCTTTGTCTGTGGAAATCAGTACGAAGCGTTCTGCCCGGTGTGCGATGGCGGCCTGCGCGACGCAGCAGGTGCCGAACACGTTGTTACGCACGGCTTGCCAGGCGTTGGCATTTTCCATCATGGGGACATGCTTGTAGGCGGCGGCGTGAAAGACGACGGCGGGTTTTTCGGCGGCGAAGACTTCTTCCAGCCGCCGTGCATCGCGCACGTCGCCGATGGCGCATACCAGCGGCAGGCCGGGGTGGGTTCGGGAAAATTGCTGCTCAAGATCGTAGAGCGCGAATTCGGATATTTCAAAGAGCACCAGGCGGCGCGGGGCATAGCGGGCAATCTGGCGACACAGTTCCGAGCCGATGGAGCCGCCCGCCCCCGTGACCAGAACCACACGATCGGACAGCATCTGCTGTAGCCCGGCTTCGTCCAGAAATATCGGGTCGCGCCCGAGCAGATCTTCCAGTTCGACCTTGCGTATCTGGGAAATCGTGACGCGGCCGCTTAGCAGATCGTCGAAGCCTGGCACGGTCAGCACATGCAGCCCGGCCGCCGTCGCCTGTTCCGTTGCTGTGCGGCGCACGGCATGAGAGGCCGAGGGGATGGCGAGGATGACATGGCGAATACCATGCCGCTGTGCGAGCCCGGTCATCGCCTCCAGCCGGCCCAGCACGGACACGCCATGCAGCAGCCTTCCCTGCTTGGCGGCATCATCATCGAGCAGGCCGACGACATGCCACTGCCGGTTGCCGGAGAGCTCGCGCAGCAAAAGGGCAGCGGCTTCGCCTGCCCCCAGCACCAGCACGGGCTCGCCCGTCACGGCATGCAAGGTGAGCAGGTGGCCGTCTTTCCAGGAACGGTAAAGAAAGCGGCTGCCGCCCATGAGCAGCATCAGGAATACCGGGAACAGCACCAGTACGGAGCGCGGCACATCCTGCATGAGTTGCAGGAGGGTGAGCACCAGCGGCGCGGCCATGGCACCGGCCGAACAGGCCAGCACGATGCGTTTCAGGTCGGGCAGGCTCGCAAAACGCCAGAGGCCGTGATACAGCCCCATCTGCCAGGCAATGAGCCCTTGCAGGGGGAGGATCACGAGCAGGGTGCGAAAGAGGCTGTCGATATATACCGGCGGCACATCGAAATTGAAGCGCAGCCAGTAGGCCAGCATCCAGGCCATGGCGATGGCCAGCAGATCGTGGAAGATGACGAGCAGGGTACGCAAGCGGGTTCCTCGGGAAAGAATCAGAGCATCACGACATTGAGCTCATCGCCCAGAATCTGGCGGGCCAGCGGGATGAGGTGGTCATGGTGCGTCAGGAAAATGATCTGGGTGCGGCGCGAGAGCTCGCCCAGCACACGAAAACCGGCGGCTGTCCGGGCGTCATCGAAATTGATGAAGAGGTCGTCGGCAATCAGCGGTACGACGATGCCCTGGTCGAGTTGCAGCTCCAGCGCGGCCAGGCGCAAGGCCAGATACAGCTGATCCCGGCTGCCCTCGCTCATGCCTGCCACGTCGACTTGCCGGCCATCCTCGCGCACGCCGGTCAGGCGCGGGCTGGCCGCTTCACCATCGACGAGAAGACGGCTGAAGGATTGCAGCGTCAGCGTATTGAAACTGGCCGAGGCGCGCGCGAGCAGGGGGCCCTGGCGTGTTTCGCGGAAGCGGTCCATCGACCAGCGCAGCAGGCGGGCAGCGACATGGGTTTCCCAATACTGCTCAACCGCCTGCGCCATGCGGGCAATGGCCTCCTGCTTGCGGGTTTCGGCCCGGGCGGCATCGGCTTCGCCGCTCAGTTGCCCGAAGGCGGATTTTTGCGCGCCGTGCTGCTTGCCCAGAGCGGAAATTTCTTCGAGCAAAATACCGGAGTGCTGTTCCAGCCGCGCCATTTCTTCGAGAACTTGCGGCATTTCCTGTCCGGCAAGTTCGGCGGCCAGGGCTTCGCGGTTCAGTCCATCGCCGGTATTCGCCAGTTCAGCCACAAGCTGCTCCCGGCGGTTTTCCAGCGCGTCTTGCTGCCGGGCGCGCCCGATGGCAATCCCCAGCGCGTCAAGCTCTTCCGTGCCGGCCTGGGCCAGGAGGGGCGAGAGGCGGGCCTGAATCCGGGCTTGCTGCTGACGGGCCTGGTCGAGTCCTTCCTGTGCCTGTGCGCGCCGTGTCTGCCATTGCTGCCATTCCGCCCGGGCGCGTTCGGCAGCCGCCAGACGCTGCTCCAGTGTCTGGATGAACACTTCGGGCGGGGTGTCGTTCAGGGGCGTGCCGATGCGTTCTGACAGGCATCGTGTGGCTTCTGCCAGCGCGTCCAGGTCCGCCTGCATCCGGTCGATGCGTTCAGTTTGCAGGGTGCGTATTTTTTCCAGCAGCTGCTCGATTTGCGCCAGCACATCGAGTTCTGCCTCGATGCGGTCAGCAAAGGTCGTGGCCGGGTAGCCTGCCATGGCGAGCGCGTCCTGCCATTGCGCTTCCCAGTCTGCCCAGGCTGTTTGCGCTGCCCGGGCGGCCTGGTCCAGTGCGGCGGCTTCGATCTGCACTTCCTGTAACTGTTTTTCGAGCAGCTGGCGACGGGCCCGGGTTTGCTCTGTCTGCCGTTGATATTCCCGCGCCGCCTGCAGGCAGGTGGCCAGGGGGGGCGGCGAAGGCAAGGCGGGCGCATCCGTCGGCCTGGCTTGCCAGAGGGCGAGCCTTGCCGCCAGCACTGCCCGTTCCCGTGTTTCGCGGTGCTGGTCGAGTTCGCGTTGTTGCCCGGCTAAATCGAGTACCGCGCGGCGATGGCTTAGCCAGGCGGTGGCAAGTTCCAGCGGCAGGGCGGGCAAGCCGCCTGCGTCGAGCAGTGCCGCCCAGGCAGCTTCGCCTGCCCGGAGGCGATCGGCCGCTGTCTGCCACAGTGCCTGCAGCCCCTGGATTTCCTGCCCGGCGACTTCCAGCCGCAAGCTGCGGGCGTGGCGTTCGGCGTCGTGTTGCAGGCGGTCTGTGCGTTCATCTGCCAGCCGGTCGGCCTGAAGCATCGCGGGCCCGAATTCGTCTGCGAGGGCGGAAAAATGGCTGGGCTGCTGCCGTATCGTCTGCCAGCGGGCATCCCGCTCGGCCCGGGCGGCCTGGACCTCTGCACGGGATACCGGGTGGAAAGTGCGTACTAACTGTTCAAGTTCGAGGCGGCCCCGCTCGATTTCTATCTGCCGGGTGGATAAGAGCTCCTGCAGGCGTCTTTCTTCCCCCTGGTCGTGGCGGCGGTCATCCAGGATCTGCTGGATTCTGGCGGGTTCGGGTGGGGTCATGGTGGCCAGCATGTCTGGGGTTGCTGGCCAGCGGCCCAGGGAGGCCAGGGCTTTGGCCAGCTCTTCCGCAATCTGCCGGCATTGGCGGTCATGGGCTTCCTGCCAGAGAGTTTCATCGCCCAGAGAGAGTGCCTGGGTGAGTGCCTGCTCTACCGCTGATCCAGTCCCTGCCTCATTTTCTTCTTTTGGCAGGGCTGTCAGCTCGGCGTGGTGCGTGGCGAGTATCTGCTGCTGGCGGTGCTGCGCGGCATGGGTTTGCTGGTGTTGATTTTGTAGCAGCTCCTGGCTTTTGAGCAGACGCTGGAGGCGGGCGCGCATCGCTTGTGCGGGGAGACGGCGCGCAATGTCGGCCAGCCGGGTTTGTGGCCATTGCAAGGCGGCGGCCAGGGCCTTTACCCGCTGTTCTTCGAGCCGGACTTCTTCCTGACGTTTGAGGATGTCGGTGCGCCAGGCGCGGTATTGCAGGCGGCGTTCGTTGAGTTCGCGAATGTCGGCTGCCAGGGCCAGCAGAGCTGGCTCCGGTGAGATGGCCGCCATCGCCGCCTGCGCTTCGTCGACGGCGGCTTGATGCCGTTCTTGCGCGTGCTGCGCCAGCGCGAGTTCTTGCCGCGCCTGATCCAGTATCTGCCCGGCGTCGTCGGGCAGGCGGGGAATCGATCCTTCCGCCTGCAGAGTGGCCAGCTGCGTTTCCAGTTGAACGAGGGCGTCGAGCAAGGGCCGCACCCGACGGATGCGTTGCAGCCGCTTGAGCTGCCCCTGCAAGCGGGTATGTTGCTCGCCCGCTGTTTGCAGACGCCTTTCACTCTCGCCGAGGGCTTCGTGCTGCGTTTTCCAGTCGCGGCTGCGTAGCCGGGTTTGTTTGAGTTCCGTCTGGGCCTGCTCAAAGGTGTCCAGTGCCATGTAATACGCCCGGGAGGCGGATTTTCTGGGGCCCCAGAGGGTTTCTGCTTCGTTGTGCAAGGCTTGAAGAACCTTGCCGAGTTGTTCCAGCCCCGCCGCCGACTGGAAGAGGAGCTGCCCCAGGTCGTTGGATGCGGAGAGGATGCCCGCGCCGCCTTCGACCAGGCTGGCGTGATCTAGCGCGTGCATGCGCTGGAAGGCGGCTGCTTCCAGCCCGCCCAGCCAGGGGGCCAGTACATTGTCGGCCAGCGGCTGGCCGCCGGGTGAGAGAAGCGTGTTTTTGTTGCCCTTGATGCGATGGAAGGCCAGGCGTTCCCCTTCGCGTTCCAGCTCGCCGCCGATTCTCAGTTCCGGCATGGGATGCAAGAAGGCTTGCGAGGTGCGCGGCGGGATGCCGAAGAGCCAGTCGCCAATGGCGGCGCGCAGGGTGGATTTTCCCGCTTCGTTCGGGCCGACGATGAAATGAATGTCCCGTGCATCCTGCGTATTCCGGGGCAGCGTTACCGGGCGGTCGGTAAATTTGCCGTAGCGGATCAGGTTCAGTTCGCGGATTCGCATGGTCGGGCTTCAGTTTGCTGGCTCGTCGGGCATTTGCAGCCGTGCGAGGAGTGTGTCAGCGGCGCGTTCCAGGCTGGCGGGCAGGTGCGCTGCCGGGTCGAGTTGCCATTCCCGCAATGCCGGTACGGCCTGCAAGGCTTCGTGCGGCATTTTGGCCAGCAGGTTCTGGAGATCTTGCTGCAGGCTGGCCAGGAATTCTGCATCTTCGGCTGCGGCCCGGGCGTCGCGCACGAGGCCGGACAAGGCATCGGCCAGGTCTTCCTCCGGGAGGGCGATGCCCGTTGTGTCAGGGGCGGTTTCCAGTTTTACCTTTTCGATCCAGAGCCGCCCGGCATCCAGGGCGACTGCCTGGCCGATGATTTCCTCACGCAGCTGGCGTTCGAAGCCCCGCATCTCGCGGTGTGCCGCGCAGTGGCCGACAAGCACCACGCGCACGGCCAGCGGCAGATGGGCGGGCGTCTCGTCCAGCAGCTTGCCTAGTGCCTGCCCCACTTGCCGGATGACCGGGGAGCGGTTTGCCGCGCCGCTGACATCGACGGTGAGCAGCTGCCAGCGCAGAACGTCCGTTTCCAGCCGGGCCAGGTCGGTCACCCGGTCTTCTTCGACGCTGACGAGGAGTGCTCCGCGCGGGCCGCATTCGCGGATGTGCCTGCCTTGAAGATTGCCCGGCCAGGCGATGGTCACGTCGCCGCGCTCCACCCGGGGCTCGTGAACATGCCCTAGTGCCCAGTATTGGTAGCCCTTCGCCTGCAATTCTCCTGGTGAGCAGGGGGCATAGCGGGCGTGTGCCGCGTTGCCTTCCAGTGCCGTGTGCAAGACGCCGATGTTGAACCAGCCCGGCAGAGGGGCGGGGTAGCCGGGAAGAAGGTTGTCCTCCGTCGCCGCTACACGGAAACTCTGCCCGTGCAGCACGACCCGGTGGGCATCCAGCCGGAAGCTCGTTGCCTTGCGGGCGGAAAAAACGTGGACGTTTTCCGGGAGTTCGAGCGATTTGGTGATCTCGCTTTCGGCGTCGTGATTGCCGTAGAGCAGATAGACGGGGATGCCCGCCTGCCGCAGGCGGCCCATCTGGCGCACGAAGAACAGGCCTGTGTTGAAGTCGCGCCAGTCGCCGTCGTAGATGTCGCCTGCGATGACCATGAAGTCGACGGCTTCGTCGATGGCCAGATTTACCAGTCCTTCAAAGGCTTCCCGGGTGGCCGTGCGTAGCCGCTCGACGGGGGCATCCGGATAGGCGGCCAGTCCGCGCAGGGGGCTGTCCAGATGCAGGTCTGCCGTGTGGATGAACTTCACGGCGCGCTTACTCGGCGTTCTCGCGGTAATCCGAGAGTTTTTTGTCTGTCCAGCTCTTGAAGGCCCGGCGGAAGTTGCTGACGCTGCTGTAGCCGAGCATGTAGCCGATCTGCTTTGGGGTCAGCGTGGTGTATTTGAGGTATTGGATCGCCAGCTCGCGGCGGGTTTCGTCCAGAATCTGCTGGAAGGTGATGTCTTCCCGGACGAGACGGCGACGCAGGGTGCGCGCGCCGATGTTGAGGTGTTCGGCCATTTCTTCCAGCGTCGGAAATTTGCCCGGATGTTTCACCAGGTAATTCCGGATGCGATTGGAGAGAAGATCGTCTTCCTCGCTGCGGGTGGCCAGCAGCTGGCATTGCCGCTCGCAAAGCCGGAAAACTTCTTCATTGGCCAGGCTCACCGGCGTTTGTAAGGCGGCGATGTCAAAGACGACGATGTTGCGCGGCTGGTTGAAATGCAGGGGGCAGTTGAAGCGTTGCTGGTAAGCGGTGAGATCGGCAGGCGGCGGGTAGGTCAGCGACATTTCCAGGATGGGGAAAGGCCGGTTGGTGACGGTTTCGGCCAGACCGATGGTGCGGCTGACAAATTCTTCGACGGCAAAGCGCAGGGCATCGCCGCCCAGCAGATAACTGTCGCGGATTTCCGACCACCAGCGGCCATCGGCAATGTGGTTGGAGGAGGAGAAAATCTGCTCGCTGGGGGAGTGGTAGCGGGTGAAGGCTTCGCGGGCCTGCTGCAAGGTGGCCGCACTCAGGGCGGCATAGCCCAGCACACCCAGGTCACTGATCTTGAATTCGGCCCCCAGGGCGATGCCGATGCAAGGGTCGCCCGTCAGGGAAATCATGTTGAGGATGACCTGGCGGTATTGCTGCGGATTGGCGCGGAAGGTGTCGCTGTAGATGCGATCGGCCATCAGGCCCGTTCCCTGCAACACCCGCTCGGCAGCATAGCCGCGAGCGACCATGCGGGAAAGATAGAAACTCAGCTTGTTGGTCGATTTCACGGGGCTATCCAGATGGGTCACAGGAGATTCTGAACGGGCCAAGTATAGTGCATATCCGGACAAGCTTTGCAGGCGGGCGGGGCAGGGGGGGGTTCAGGTGGCCCGGGATGAGGGGGCCGCCAGCGCGTCCATGGGGCTAATCCGTCTTGATGATGCCTTTCTCCAGCAGGACGCGGATCACTTCTGCGGCGGCTTCGTCGGGGGTGCAGGTGCTGGTGTCGATACGCAGCTCGGCGGCTTCGGGGGTTTCGTAGGGGGAGTCGATGCCGGTGAAATTTTTCAGCTCGCCACGGCGGGCTTTTTTGTAGAGACCCTTCGGATCACGCGCTTCGGCCACGGCCAGCGGTGTGGCGACATGAACTTCGATGAACTCGTCTTCTTCGACGAGAGCCCGCGCCATGCGGCGTTCGGCGGCGAAGGGGGAGATGAAGGCGGTGATGACGATGAGCCCGGAATCGAGCATGAGCCTGGCGACTTCCGCAATACGGCGGATGTTTTCGACGCGGTCGGCTTCGGTGAAACCCAGGTCTTTCGAAAGACCGTGACGGATGTTGTCGCCATCGAGCAGGTAGGTGTGGTGGCCCAGCGCGTAGAGCCGTTTTTCGACGAGATTGGCAATGGTGGATTTGCCCGCACCGGATAGCCCCGTGAGCCAGATCACGCAGGGTTTCTGACGTTTTTGGGCGGCGCGGGCGGCCTTGTCGATATCGACGGCTTGCAGATGGACGTTGCCCGCGCGACGCAGGGCGAAGGAGAACATGCCGGCGGCGATGGTGTTGTTCGTCATCCGGTCGATCAGGATGAAGCCGCCGGTTTCGCGGTTGTCCACGTAGGGGTCGAAGGCGACGGGTTTGTCCAGATGCAGGGCACACACGCCGATTTCGTTGAGCTCAAGACGGGTGGCGGCAAGCTGTTCCAGCGTGTTGACATTGACCTTGTGGCGAATCGTGCCGATTTCGGCGTTGATCGTGCTGGCCCCTGTTTTCAGCAGATAGCGGCGGCCGGGCAGGAGGGCTTCGTCCGACATCCAGACGATCGTGGCTTCAAACTGGTCGGCCACGCTGGCCGGGGCGTCGATCGTGGAAATTACGTCGCCGCGCGAGATGTCGATTTCGTCGGCCAGGGTAAGCGTGACGGATTGGCCGACCACAGCCTGGTCGAGGTCGCCATCGGCGGTGACGATGCGCGCCACGGTGCTTTCGCGCCCCGAGGGTTGAACGCGGATGCGCTCGCCCGCGCGGATGAGGCCTCCGGCGATCGTCCCGGCAAAGCCGCGAAAATCGAGATTGGGCCGGTTGACCCATTGCACCGGCAAGCGGAAAGGCGCGCGCTGCATGCGGTCGGTGTCGATTTCCACCGATTCGAGATAATTCATCAAATCCGGGCCGCGATACCAGGGCATGTTGGCACTGGCTTCGGTGATGTTGTCACCCTTGAAGGCGGATAGCGGAATGAAGGTGATGTCCGTGAGGCCGATCTGGCGGGCGAAGGCCTGGTAATCCGCGACGATGGCGTTGAAGGTCGCTTCGGAATAATCGACCAGATCCATCTTGTTGATGGCCACGAGCACATGGCGGATGCCGACTAGCGAGGCCAGAAAGCTGTGACGGCGCGTTTGCGTGAGGATGCCCTTGCGTGCGTCGACCATGAGGACGGCGACATCGGCGGTGGATGCGCCGGTGACCATGTTGCGGGTGTATTGCTCATGGCCGGGGGTATCCGCGACGATGAACTTGCGCCGGTCGGTGGAGAAAAAGCGGTAGGCGACGTCGATGGTGATGCCTTGCTCGCGTTCGGCGGCGAGGCCGTCGACTAGCAGTGCGAAATCGAGGTTTTCGCCTTGTGTGCCCATCTTTTTCGAGTCGGATTCGAGGGCTTCGAGCTGGTCTTCGAAGAGCATCTTCGATTCATAGAGCAGGCGGCCGATGAGTGTGCTCTTGCCATCATCGACGCTGCCACAGGTGATGAAGCGCAGCAGCTCCTTGGTTTCGTGTGACTTGAGGTATTGCTCGATATCTTCGGCAATGAGGTTGGAAACGTGTGCCATTTAGAAATACCCTTCCTGCTTTTTCTTTTCCATCGAAGCGGCGGAGTCATGGTCGATCACCCGCCCCTGACGCTCGGAGGTTTTGGTCAGCAACATTTCCTGGATGATGGCAGGCAGCGTGTCGGCTTCCGATTCCACAGCACCCGTCAGCGGGTAGCAGCCCAGGGTCCGAAAGCGCACCTTTCGCATCTGGGGCGTTTCGCCGGGTTTGAGCGGCATGCGTTCGTCATCGACCATGATGAGTGTTCCGTCACGTTCGACGACAGGGCGCACGGCGGAGTAGTACAGCGGGACGATGGGGATGTTCTGGAGATAGATGTATTGCCAGATATCCAGTTCCGTCCAGTTGGACAGCGGAAAGACGCGGATGCTCTCGCCCTTGTGCTTGCGGGCGTTGTAGAGCCGCCAGAGTTCGGGACGCTGGTTTTTCGGATCCCAGCGATGCTGGGCCGAGCGGAAGGAAAACACCCGCTCTTTGGCCCGGGATTTTTCTTCGTCGCGCCGCGCGCCGCCAAAGGCCGCATCGAAGCCGTATTGGTCGAGTGCCTGCTTGAGCCCCTCGGTCTTCATCACGTCCGTGTGGATAGCCGAGCCGTGGGTGAAAGGGTTGATATCCTTTTCGATCCCTTCCGGGTTGATGTGCACGATGAGGTCCATGCCCAGCTTTTGCGCCATCTGGTCGCGGAAGGTGTACATCTCGCGGAATTTCCAGCGCGTGTCGACATGCAGCAGCGGAAACGGCGGTTTGGCCGGGTAAAACGCCTTCATCGCCAGATGCAGCATCACGGCACTATCCTTGCCGATCGAATACAGCATCACCGGATTTTCAGCTTCGGCGACGACTTCGCGCAGGATGTGGATGCTCTCGGCTTCGAGGCGTTGCAGGTGGGTCAAACTCATGGCTAATCATCTCCCGGAGCGGCGGGTTCATGGTTCATGAATTCAATGTTCATTCATTGTTTCGCCGCGCAATCCGCCATTTTAGCCGGGGTGCGACAATATCGGCCGAAATTTGCCATTTCCACGGAAAATGTCATGCAATCCTTGCCTTCAATCGACGATCTTTGCGCCATCGCCCACCAGGCCGGGGCGGCCATCATGGCGATCTACGCCACCGATTTTGAAATTCGCGACAAGAACGATGACTCGCCTGTGACCGAAGCCGACGAAAAAGCCGAGGCGGTCATTCTGGCCGAACTGGCCCGCCTGACGCCCGACATTCCGGTGATCTCCGAAGAAGCGGCCGCCGCAGGCCGGATTCCCGCAGTGGCCTCACGTTTCTGGCTGGTCGACCCCCTGGATGGCACCAGGGAATTCATCCGCCGGAATGGGGAATTCACCGTGAATATCGCGCTGATCGAGCAGCAACGCCCCGTGATGGGCGTCGTGTTCGCCCCCGCGCTAGGCCGCCTGGGGCGGCTGTATGCAGGCATCGCGGGGGGTGGCGCGTTCGTCGAGGACGAAAATGGCCGACGCACCATTCGCTGTCGCCCCGCCCCGGAGGAGGGCATGACCGTCGTTGCCAGCCGTTCGCATGGCGATGCTGCGGCTCTCGACGCCTTCTTTGCCGAGCGGAAAATCCGGGTGGCCTCACTCGTCAGTGCCGGTTCCTCGCTCAAGCTCTGCCTGGTCGCGGCGGGCGAAGCCGACCTCTACCCGCGCCTGGGCCGCACCATGGAATGGGATATCGCCGCCGGCCACGCCGTTCTGGCCGCAGCGGGCGGGGGGGTGGAAACCTTGTCAGGCGAGGAACTGCGCTACGCCAAGCCCAGCCTGGATAACCCGCATTTCGTGGCGTCCGGAACCTACTGATACTGCCGGTTTCCCGTCCTCAGCCGCGTAAAGCTTTTTCCACGGCTTCGGCGACGTTGAAGCCCGACATGATGGCCTGCTGCGTGCCCACCCCACGGCCACCGGCATCCGTGCCAACGAGGTAGAGGCCGGGCAAGGGCGTGGCGATGGACGGTTTGCTCTTGCCGCACTGGCCGACGATCTGCGCCAGACCAATGGTTTCGCCGCCTGTGCCAGGCAGGGTGGCGTCGCGGGTGGCGTTGGAAACGCTTTTGGTTGTGTAGAGGTCTTTTTCTTCGACCAGATCGCGCGCTTCAGGAAAGAGGCCGAAGAAAATTTCTTCCCCGGCATCGGCCCAGGCCTGGATGTCTTCCCGGCTCATGTCCGGATCAGGCGGGCAGAAGGTTCCGGTGATGATGACCTGCTTGCCTTCCGGCGCGGCCGAAGCGTCGTAATTGTTCGGCACTTCAAAGTAGAGCACGCCTTCACGCGAGGCGCGCCCGGCATGGGCCTCCTTGAGCCGCTCGCTGCTCCAGGGGCTGGTTTGTGAAAACACGACGCCGAAGCCTTTGTCGGTGACCGGTTTTTTCAGGAAGTAGCGGTAGCCCAGGAGGGCTTCGGAGGGGATCAGCCCCTTCACGCGGGCAACGTAATCCGCAGGGAAATTCGCCTCACCCGCCAGTTTGAGCACAGTCGGCTGGATGCCGGCATTGCTGATGACGATCGGGGCGCGGAATTGCTGAACGCCTTCGTTCCCCGAGCCATCCTTGCCGCTGACTTCGATGCCCGTGGCGCGGCCATGCTCAACGAGGATGCGATTCACCCGCGTGTGCATCAGCACCTGCCCGCCGTTGTCACGCACGACGTCGAGGCAGGCATCTGAAAGTTTGCCAAAGCCGCCCAGGGCAAACAGGCCGCCCCCGCGCAGGAAAACGTCTTGCAGGCTGTAGATCGCTTCGGCGGCGTCGAGCTTGTCGGCGGGAACCATGAACATGCCGTCCAGACACAGGCTGACGATGAAGGCATACAGGGAATGCGGCAGGTTGGCGGCCTTGATAAAGCTGTCGAAATCCGTCCCTTCGTAAGTGTCGATCATTTCCGGCGGCATGGCGATCAGCGTGCCGAAAAAGCCCATGGCCGATTCGAAGGATTCCATGCCGATACCCAGCCAGCCAAACAGCGATACCGGGTCGACGCTGCCGTCCATCTTCGGCATGGGCTCGTATTTGCCTTCCGGGGTCTTGTAGAAGCTGCCGGCATCCGAGGAGGTCAGGGTGACTTTGTCGCCGATCCCCACCGCGTCGATGAGCCGCTGGCACTGGTTTTCCTGTACGGGCGCGCCCATCACCGGCCAGGCCGAATAGGTGAAGCCTTTTTTGTTGAGCGTCATCGCCTTGCCACCGGAGAGATTGTTTTTCTCCACCAGCAGTACCTTGAAGCCTTTTTTGGCCAGGAGGGCAGCGGATGCCGCGCCGCCAAAGCCTGCGCCGATGACGATGACGTCGTGGGTGTTCGTGGTCATGGAGGGCCAACCTTTCGCGGATCAATGAGGGGGAAGGGGAAAACTTCAGGAGGGCGAAGTTTGCCCCCGACTTACCCTTTTTGAGCAACAGGTTTCCCCGAGTTGGGGAAACCAGGGTTGGCCGGGCGGTGGGCCGGTCAGGACGGCTTTTCCGCTTTCACCGGCCGCTTCCAGCCGGGGACGGTGAGCTGTTTTGCGCGTGAGATCGTCAGCGTATCGGCCTCGGCGTCTTTGGTCAGCGTTGTGCCCGCCCCCAGTGTCGCACCGCGTTTGACGGTGACCGGGGCGACGAGCTGCGTGTCCGAACCAATGAAAACATCGTCTTCGATGATGGTGCGGTGCTTGTTCGCGCCGTCGTAATTGCAGGTGATCGTGCCTGCGCCGATATTGACGCGGCTGCCGACGGTGGCATCGCCCACATAGGCCAGGTGGTTGGCCTTGGAATGGTCGGCGATGGTGCTGTTTTTGACTTCGACGAAATTGCCGATGTGTACGTCATCGCCCAGGGCTGCGCCGGGGCGGAGTCTTGCGTAGGGGCCGATCACGTCGGCTTCGCCCAGGGTGGCCGATTCGAGGTGGCAGAAGGGGGCGAGCCGGGTGCGCGCGCCGATCTGGCTATCCTTGATGACGCAGTTCGCGCCGATGACTACTCCGTCGGCCAGTTCGACCCGGCCTTCAAAAACGCAATTCACGTCGATGAAAACATCGCGTCCGCAGAGCAGTTCGCCACGCACGTCGATGCGCGCCGGGTCAGCCAGGCGTACCCCCTGTTCCAGCAGGGTGTCGGCGATGTTGCGCTGATGGATGCGTTCCAGTGTGGCCAGTTGCGCCGGGCTGTTGACGCCTTCGGTTTCCCAGGCGGCATCCGGCTGGGACGAACAGATGGTCATGCCCTCTTTGACCGCCAGGCCGACGATATCCGTGAGGTAATACTCGCCCTGGGCATTCTGGTTGCGAAGCGATGGCAGCCAGCGGCGCAGGGAATCGGTGGGGGCGAACAGGATGCCGGTGTTCGTCTCGCCAATCCGGCGTTCTTCGTCGGTGGCATCCTTTTCTTCGACGATGCGTAAGATGGCCCCGGCTTCATTCTGGCCTGCCGGGGCGCGAATGATGCGGCCATAGCCTTTGGGGTTATCCAGATGGGCTGTGAGCAGGGCCATGACGCATTTGCCCTGGCTGTGCTCGCGTGCTGTCTGTATCAGACGTTGCAGGGTTTCCGGGCGGGTCAGCGGTACATCGCCGTAGAGCACCAGGGTTGGCCGGGTCGGGTCGAGGTGGGGGAGTGTCTGCAAAACGGCGTGACCCGTGCCCAGCTGCTGCTCCTGCCTGACCCAGGTGATGCCCTGCGCTGCCAGCCGTTCCCGCACCCGCTCGCCGCCGTGGCCATATACCACGCAGATCATCGAGGGTTTGAGTGCCCGGGCCGTGGCGATGACGTGGGCCAGCAAGGGCTTGCCCGCCAGGGGTTGCAGGACCTTGGGCAGGTCGGAGCGCATGCGCTTGCCCTGCCCGGCGGCGAGAATGACGATATTCATGCAAAGACTCCCGACAACGGACAGGGTGAAACGTTTGAGGCTTAACGCGGCAGGGTTGTGCTGCCCATCAGGAACTGGTCGACGGCACGGGCGCACTGGCGGCCTTCGCGGATGGCCCAGACCACCAGGGATTGTCCGCGCCGCATGTCACCGGCAGCAAATACCTTGGGCACAGCAGTCTGGTAAGCCAGAAGATTCTGGGCGTCATCGGTGCTGGCCGAGGCGTTGCCGCGCGCGTCTTTCGTTACGCCAAAGGCTTCCAGCACGGCCGCTTGCGGGCCCAGAAAGCCCATGGCAAGGAAGACGAAGTCGGCGGGCAGTTCGAATTCGCTGCCTGGCACTTCGCTCATCTTGCCGTCTTTCCAGTCGAGGCGAACGAGCTGGATGGCCTTGATGCGGTCAGCTTCTTTGCCCTTGCCTGCGATGAAGGCTTTGGTGCCAACCGCCCAGTCCCGGGTGCAGCCTTCGTCGTGCGAGGAGGAAGTCCGCAGCTTCATGGGCCAGTAAGGCCAGGTCAGCGGGCCGTTTTCCTGTTCGGGCGGGCGCGGCATCAGCTCGATCTGTGTGATGCTCGCCGCGCCATGACGGTTCGATGTGCCGACGCAATCGGAACCGGTGTCGCCACCGCCGATGACAACGACATGTTTTCCCTTGACGCTGATCGGGTTGGTCGCCATGTCACCGGCGACGACCTTGTTTTGCCGGGCGAGGAATTCCATGGCGAAATGCACACCGCCCAGTTCGCGCCCCGGCACGGGCAGATCACGCGGATTTTCTGCGCCGCCAGAAAGAACCACGGCATCGAATTCGGCCAGCAGCTTTGCTGCGGGGACATCCTGGCCGATATGCTGCTTCACGCGGAATTCCACGCCCTCGGCGGCCATTTGCTTCATGCGCTGGTCGATGTGCGATTTTTCCAGTTTGAAGTCGGGGATGCCGTAACGCAGCAGGCCGCCGATGCGGTCGTTTTTCTCGAACAGCACGACGGCATGGCCTGCGCGCGCCAGCTGTTGCGAGGCGGCGAGCCCCGCCGGGCCGGAGCCGACCACGGCGACACGCTTGCCGGTTTTCTGCGCCGAGAATTGCGGCGTGATCCAGCCTTGCTCCCAGCCCTTGTCGATGATGGCATGCTCGATCGACTTGATGCCGACGGCATCGCTGTTGATGTTGAGCGTGCACGCCGCCTCGCAGGGGGCGGGGCAGATGCGGCCGGTGAATTCGGGGAAATTGTTGGTCGAATGCAGTACATCGAGGGCCTGCCGCCAGTCCTGGTGATAAACCAGATCATTCCAGTCCGGAATGATGTTGTTGACCGGGCAGGCGTTATTGCAGAAGGGAATGCCGCAATCCATGCAGCGCGCGCCTTGCACCCCGGCCTGCTCGTCGGTGAGATGCCCGACGAACTCCTTGTAATTCTTCAGGCGGTCCTTGACGGGCTGCTGCCCCTCGGAAAGACGCTGGAATTCGAGAAAACCTGTGATCTTGCCCATCATGCAGACTCCTTCTTTGAGGCATTTGCCGCCGCCATTTCTCTTAAAGCCCGACGGTACTCGTTCGGCATGACCTTGACGAATTTCGTGCGGCTGTTTGCCCAGTCGGCCAGAAGGTCGCGGGCGACGGGGCTGCCCGTCAGGTGGGCGTGGTTTTCGATCAGGGACTTGAGCAGTTCTTCATCGAGGCGGCCCAGGTGGCGTTCCGCTGCCGGTTGCCCCGCCTTGTCGCTGGCGGGCAGGACTTTTTCCAGGGCAACCTGTGCCGTATTGCAACGCGAGGCAAAGCTGCCTTCCGCGTCGAATACATAGGCCACGCCGCCGCTCATGCCGGCCGCGAAGTTGCGCCCGGTCTTGCCCAGAACGACGACCGTGCCGCCGGTCATGTATTCGCAGCCATGGTCGCCTACGCCTTCGACGACGGTGGTCGCGCCTGAGTTACGCACACAGAAACGCTCGCCCGCCACACCGCTGAGGTAGGCTTCGCCACTGGTCGCGCCGTACAGGACGGTATTTCCGACAATGATGTTTTCATCGCGGCGGCCATGGAAATCCGCATGCGGGCGGATGACGATGCGCCCCCCCGACAGGCCCTTGCCGACGTAATCGTTGCCTTCGCCGGTGAGGTCGAGCGTGATGCCGTTGGCGAGGAAGGCTCCGAAGCTCTGGCCGGCACTGCCCGTCAGGCGGACGCTGATGGTGTCATCCGGCAGACCGGTATGGCCATGCCGCGCTACGACGGCGTGGGAGAGCAGTGTGCCGCAGGTGCGGTTGAGGTTTTTGATGACGGATTCGATCACGACTTTTTCGCCATGGTCGATGGCGGGCTCGGCGCGGACGATCAGCATGCGGTCGAGTGTCGATTCCAGTTCGTGATCCTGTGCTTCGCAATGACGCACGGGTTCGGTGGCGGCTTGCGGCGGGAGGTAGAAAATCCTCGAGAAATCCAGCCCCTGTGCTTTCCAGTGGTCGAGAGCGGCGCGCTTGTCGAGCAGGTCGGCGCGGCCGATGAGCTCGTCGAAACGGCGGATGCCCAGTTGCGCCATCAGTTCGCGCACTTCTTCGGCAACGAAAAAGAAGTAATTGACGACGTGCTCGGGCTGGCCGGTGAAGCGTTGGCGCAGCACCGGGTCTTGTGTGGCGACGCCGACCGGGCAGGTGTTGAGGTGGCATTTCCTCATCATGATGCAGCCTTCGACGACCAGCGGCGCGGTAGCGAAGCCGAATTCATCCGCGCCCAGGAGCGCGCCGATGACGACATCGCGACCCGTACGCAACTGGCCGTCTACCTGCACGCGGATGCGGCCGCGCAGGCGGTTGAGCACGAGCGTCTGCTGGGTTTCGGCCAGGCCCAGTTCCCAGGGTCAAGGTTG
>CAZFPI010000037.1:0-23278 GCA_964521075.1 uncultured Sterolibacterium sp. | reverse complement strand
TTGGAATGATGGGATCAATTGCTCGTTGCGCTTCGATCACTGAACGAAATCGCGGCTTGAGGGGGGCAAGACCTGTACCAGGCCCAGAAACAGGAGGTGTGGGGGTCAGGTCTTGCAATCATGCATTTTGAGGAAGAAGCGACTGAACGCTTACCCAACAAACTACGATTGCAGCACTGGGGACAGACCGTGGTTTGCCTCAAAATGAGGCGGTGTAGGGGCGAAAAATGTTTCGCCCCTACGGAGGATTCGATAACGAAAAGAGGAAAAGGGGCCAGGCTCGATACCACACCTTCAAGCGATATAAGGCAGTTCGATTAGATCGCTGCGGGTTACGCCGGTGGTCATGGCGCGGCAGGCGGTGAGGAAGGCGCGTAGTGCTGCGGTCTGGTATTTGTTTTTGTGCCAGAGGAATTGAAACCGGCGGCTCAGGTCGAGTTCCGGGGTGGGGATGGGGGCGAGGCTGCCTCGGCGGAAGGCTTCCTTGAGGGCGAGGCGCGAGATGCAGCCGATGCCCAGGCCGGATTCGACGGCGCGTTTGATGGCTTCGGTGTGCTCCAGTTCGAGGCGGATCGAGGGTTCGATCTGGTGTCGTTGCAGGGCTTGTTCGAAGACGGCCCGGGTGCCGGAGCCGGGTTCCCGCAGGATCCAGCGTTCCTTGTTCAGATCGGCAAGGTGGATGTTTCCCTGTTTTGTTAGCGGGTGGTCGGGCTTGGCGAAGACGACCAGCTCATCGGCAACCCAGGATTCTGTCATGACATCCGGGTGCTGGCAGAGGCCTTCGATCAGGCCCAGATCCAGTTCGTACTGGGCGACCTGTTCGACGATGATGGCGGTGTTATGGACGGTGAGTTGGACCTTGGCTTCCGGGTGTTGTTGCAGGAAATCTGCGACGATGAGGGTGGCCAGGTAGTTGCCGATGGTGAGGGTCGCGCCGATGCGTAGGGAGCCTAGCCCGGTTCGTCCTTCGAGGAGGGCTTCGGCTTCTGCGGCGCGGTCGAGTAGTTCCACGGCTTTGGGGAGGAGTTGTTCGCCCAGCGGGTTGATTCGCAGCGATTTGCCGACCCGTTCGAAGAGGCGGCAGTCGAATTGCTTTTCCAGTTCGGAAAGGGCGGTGCTGGCGGCGGATTGCGAGAGGGCAACGAATTCCGCCGCGCCGGAGACGCTGCCGAGCCGTGCGACGGCGACGAAGACTTCGAGTTGCCTCAGACTGAATTTCATATCCACAAAACCGAACGATTATCTCTAAAAAATCAATTTTACAGATAATCGGTGCGTCCATAAAATGGTCGCATTCGAATCATGGAAAAGGAAGTCGTCATGAGCAAGCTGGGTGGCAATTTGAATACCGAGCGCGTCCTTAGCGTTCATCACTGGAACGATACTTTGTTCAGCTTCCGCACGACGCGCGATCCGGGTCTGCGTTTTGAAAATGGCCAGTTTGTCATGATCGGCCTGGAGGTGGAGGGTCGGCCGGTCATGCGCGCTTACAGCATCGCCAGTGCGAATCATTCTGACCACCTCGAATTTTTCAGCATCAAGGTGCAAGACGGCCCGCTGACTTCCCGCCTGCAGCATCTCAAGGTGGGGCAGGACATCATGGTCAGCAAGAAGCCGACGGGGACGCTGGTGGTGACGGATTTGTTGCCTGGCAAGAACCTGTATCTGTTTGGGACGGGGACGGGGCTGGCTCCCTTCCTGAGCCTGATTCAGGACCCGGCGACTTACGAGCGTTTCGAGAAAGTCGTGCTGGTGCATGGGGTTCGGCAGGTGAATGAGCTGGCTTATTCGGATTTCATCAGCCGCGAACTGCTGGAACACGAATTCTTCGGTGAAGATGCCCGCGCCAAGCTGATTTATTACCCGACGGTCACGCGGGAGCCTTTCCGTAACCGGGGGCGTTTGACCGACCTCATCGAGAGCGGCAAGTTGTTCGAGGACATCGGTTTGCCGCCGCTCGACCCGAAGCGGGACCGCGCCATGCTTTGCGGCAGCCCGCACATGCTCAAGGATACCTGCGCCCTGCTGGATGCCCGCGGGTTCAAGGTTTCGCCGCGCATCGGCGTGGCGGGGGATTATGTGATCGAGCGGGCTTTTGTGGAGAAATGATCCGCTGATCTTCGTCCGGAACGAGGTACGGGCCGCGCCGTACCTCGCCTGTTCCGGTGGGGCTTAGCCCAGCAGTTTTCCATCCTTGATGGCAGCGATTTTCGCTGCGTCGTAGCCGAGCACGTCGCGCAGGACTTCATCGCTGTGCTGGCCGACGGTCGGGGCCTTGGCCGGTTCGGGCATGTCGACGTCGAAGAATTTCACCGGGTAGCCCAGCATGTCGGCCCCATGTTTTTCGTGTGACCAGACTTCGAAGCGGTCCTTGAACTGCGGGTCGGCGACGATGTTCTTCGGTGTATTGACCGGGGCCAGCGGGGTGTTGGCCTGGATGCCGAAATCCAGCCATTCCTTCGTTGTGCGCGTCTTGAAGATGGCGCGCAGCTCGGCCTGCAATTCGCGGTTGCCACGGGCGTGGTCGGCGAACTTGGAGCCGGGCCACTTCTCAAAGAGATCCTGCCGCCCCAGCCCTTCGCAGAAATTCTTCCAGAAGGCTTGTTCGGAGGCCATGAACAGCACATGGCCATCCTTTGATTCATACATCTGGTAACGCACCCCTTCCTTCATCCCGGCAGTCGCGACCGGGCGGCGTTTATAACCGTCGGCCTTGTTGCCGGTGACGACGTCTTCGGGGCGGGCGTAGGCCATGTAGGATTCGCTGCGATACCAGTCGAAGGCAGCGGCGGCGTCGGATTGCGCGAGCTCCATGAAGCAGCCTTCGCCCGTGGCGCGGGCGCGGATGACGCCGGCCAGCACGGCCAGCCCGCCAAAGAGGGGTGCTGCATTGATGCCGATGCTGACGTGTTCGGGGATGTAGCAGAAACCTTCGTCGTCATACGCGGGTGTGACGGCTCCGGCCCAGGTGTCGTAGGCGATGCCGTGTGAGGGCATGTCGCGGTAAGGGCCGCTCATGCCGTAGCCGGAGACGGTGATGAAGACGATCTTCGGGTTGATTTTCTTCAGGTCTTCATAGCCCAGGCCATATTTCGCCAGCGCGCCAGGCTTGGAGGCTTCGATGACGACGTCGGCATCTTTGACGAGATCGCGGTAGATCTGCCGGGCTTCTTCCTGTTTGAGGTCGAGGGTGATGCTCTTTTTGCCCCGGTTGAGGTGGTAGTGCATCAGCGACGTACCTTCAATAATCGGCCAGGTCATTTCGCGGATGTAGTCACCGGAGGGGGATTCGACCTTGATGACTTCCGCGCCGAGATCGACAAAGGAAGTGGTGATGGCGGCGGGGCCGAGGATGGAGCTTTCGATGACGCGCAGACCGGCGAGCGGGGCTTGTTTGTTCATTCGGAAACCTTTGTGGCGTGGGAAATCCTCGAAGATTACGTCAAAAGCTGCAACTGGCCCATTTCTGATCGGGCCGATTTCAATTCATTTGAGGTCAATGGACCGATTGAAAAGAGAGATACTTGCCTTGTTGCGTATCGTGATTGCCTGTTTCATAATGCGGCAAGTTAGCAGGTGTGGAAAGCGGCTAGCGGGGCGACCCCCGGCTGGTCGGTGCATAATGAGTTCGCCATGACGGTGGCGGGGCAGTGCAGGCAAGCATCACGGGCTGTGCGCCGTCAGGAGGCGATCCTTACAAGATGAGGAGAAGCAATGACCATGATGGCCAACGAGGCGTCGTCCAGTTCGACGGACGCAGATACGGTAGAAACCCGCGAATGGCTGGAGGCACTGGAAGCCGTCATCGGCCGCGTCGGCCCCGAGCGGGCACATTTCCTGATTGAAAAGCAGATCGATCTGGCCCGCCGGGCGGGGATCAACCTGCCTTACAACGCGACCAGCGAGTATGTAAATACCATCCCCGCCGACCAGCAGATCGCCGCCCCCGGGGATTACGCCATCGAGGCGCGTATCCGGAACTACATCCGCTGGAATGCTATGGTCATGGTCATGCGGGCCAATCGTGACGCAGCCAATCTGGGCGGGCATATCGCCAGCTTTGCTTCGGCGGCTACGCTGTTCGATGTCGGCTTCAACCATTTCTGGAATGCCCCCAGCGATTCGCACGGCGGCGACATGATCTTCCTGCAGGGCCACTCCTCGCCGGGTTTTTACGCCCGCGCTTTCCTGATGGGGCTGGTGACGGAGGAGCAGCTCGATAATTTTCGCCGCGAGGTCGATGGGCGCGGCCTGCCTTCCTATCCGCACCCCTGGCTCAAGCCGGATTTCTGGCAGTTCCCGACGGTGTCGATGGGCTTGGGGCCGTTACAGGCGATTTACCAGGCCCGCTTCATGAAATACATGGAATGCCGGGGTCACATTCCCGAGGGCAGCTCGGCGCAGCGCAAGGTTTGGGCCTTCATGGGCGATGGCGAGATGGACGAAACCGAGTCCATGGGCGAAATCAGCATGGCCGCGCGCGAAAATCTCGACAACCTGATTTTCGTCGTGAATTGCAATCTGCAACGGCTGGATGGCCCGGTGCGCGGCAACGGCAAGATCATCCAGGAGCTGGAAGGCGATTTCCGTGGCGCGGGCTGGAATGTCATCAAGCTGATCTGGGGCAGCTACTGGGATCCGCTGCTCGCACAGGACAAGACCGGCCTGTTGCGTCAGCGGATGATGGAGTGTCTGGATGGTGATTACCAGACCTTCAAGTCCAAGGACGGGGCGTATGTGCGCCAGCATTTCTTCGGCAAGTATCCGGAGCTGGCGAAGATGGTGGCGCATTGGCCGGATGAGGACATCTGGAATCTCAACCGGGGCGGGCATGATCCGCACAAGGTCTATGCGGCTTACCACGCCGCCGTGCATCACAAGGGCCAGCCCACGGTCATCCTCGCCAAGACCATCAAGGGTTATGGCATGGGCGGCTCCGGCCAGGCGCAGAACATCACGCATCAGCAGAAGAAAATGGGCACGGATTCCCTGCGCGAATTCCGTGACCGTTTTGCCCTGCCGGTGCGCGACGAAGACATCGACACGCTGCCCTTCCTGCGGTTTCCGGAAGGCTCGGTGGAGCTCGATTACATGCGTAGCCATCGTCAGGTACTCGGCGGCTATCTGCCGACGCGCCGTCAACGGGTGGAGCCCATCGACGTGCCGCCGCCTTCGGCCTACGAGAATTTCTACAAATCCTCGGGGGAAGGTCGCGAGATTTCGACCACCATGGCCCTGGTGCGTATCCTCAATGTGCTGATCCGCGACAAGTCGCTGGGGGCGCGCGTCGTGCCCATCGTTCCGGATGAATCGCGGACTTTCGGCATGGAAGGCATGTTCCGCCAGCTGGGCATCTGGAACCAGCTCGGCCAGCTCTACACGCCGCAGGATGCCGAGCAGCTCATGTTCTACAAGGAATCGAAAACCGGCCAGATTCTTCAGGAAGGGATCAACGAGGCCGGCGGCGTGGCCGACTGGATCGCGGCGGCCACGGCCTATTCGACCCATGGGGTGCAGATGTTGCCGGTTTATATCTGCTATTCGATGTTTGGCCTGCAGCGCACCATGGATCTCGTCTGGGCGGCGGCTGACCAGCGTTCGCGCGGCTTCCTGATTGGCGCGACCGCCGGGCGCACGACGCTCAATGGCGAAGGTCTGCAACATCAGGACGGCCATTCGCATGTGCTGGCGGCGACCATTCCCAACTGTATTTCCTTTGACCCGACCTTCGCTTATGAGCTGGCCGTGATCGTGCAGGATGGCCTGCGCCGGATGGTGACGGAACAGGAGGATGTGTTCTATTACCTGACGGTGATGAACGAAAACTACGAGCACCCGGCGATGCCGGAAGGTGAGCATGTCCCGGCCGACATCCTCAAGGGCATGTACGCCTTCCGCAAGGGGGCGGCATCGAATGCGCCGCGTGTGCAGCTGCTGGGCAGCGGTGTGATTTTCCGTGAAATCATGGCAGCGGCGGAACTGCTGCGGCAGGATTGGGGCATCGAATCCGATCTGTGGGCCTGCCCGAGCTTTACCGAGCTTGCGCGCGACGGGCAGGATTGCCAACGCTGGAATCTGCTGCACCCTGCCGAGAAGCCGCGCCTGTCGCATGTCGAGACATGTCTGGCGGACACGCGCGGCCCGGTGATCGCCGCGACGGATTACATCCGCATGTTCGCCGAGCAGATTCGTCCCTGGGTCTGCCAGCAAGGCCGCAGCTACACCGTGCTGGGGACGGAAGGTTTCGGCCGTTCCGACACACGCGAAAAACTGCGCCACTTCTTCGAGGTGGATCGCTACTGGATTACTTTGTCGGCTCTGCGCGCACTGGCAGACGCGGGCCAGATCGAAGCTGGCCGGGTGTCGGCGGCTTTGGCAAAGTACGAATTTGATCCGAACAAACCCAATCCGCTGAAGGTGTGATCATGGCGCAACTGCTCGAAATCAAAGTGCCGGATATCGGCGGCTTTCATGATGTTCCCGTCATCGAAATTGCTGTCAAACCTGGCGATACCGTTGCCGCCGAAGATACCCTGCTGACGCTGGAATCCGACAAGGCCACCATGGATGTCCCCGCTCCCGCTGCTGGCGTCGTCCGTGAAATCCGCATCCAGGTGGGCGACAGGATCAGCGAAGGGACGCTGGTAGCCGTGATGGAGGTGGCTGCTGCCGCTGCTGTGGCTACTATGGCCTCTGCTCCTTCCTCCACCGCTTCCGAACCACCGAAGGCCGCGATCCCCGTGATTCCTGAGCCGCCAGTGGCCGTCGAACCGCCGCCACCGGCCATGCCTGCCGCTGCTGCAGCCGATCTTCAGCAGGCCGTTGCCGCAGCACTCGATGCCCTGCGTCCGACCCAGCACGAACCTGTCAATCCGCTGGCTGTGCATATTCCCACCCCGGCCGAGCTGGTGGAGGAAATGGCCGGGCATCGCGCCGTGCCTCACGCTAGCCCGTCCATCCGCGCCTTTGCCCGCGAGCTGGGCGTCGATCTGCTGCAGGTCACGGGAGGCGGCCCGAAAGGACGCATCACGCGCGAGGATGTGCAAGGCTACGTCAAGAATGCGCTGGCCGCATCCGGTACGGCGGCTGCGGCTGCGGTTTCGGGCCCGACGCCATCCTCCGGCGGCGGGCTGGAGCTGCTGCCCTGGCCGAAGGTCGATTTCAGCAAGTTCGGCACGTTTGAAGCCCGGCCCCTGTCGCGCATCAAGAAAATCTCCGGGGCGAATCTGGCGCGTAACTGGGCCATGATTCCGCATGTCACCCAGTTCGACGAAGTCGATATTGGCGAGCTGGAAGCCTTCCGCGTCGCGCTCAACAAGGAACACGAAAAATCGGGAACCAAACTCACCATGCTGGCCTTTCTCATCAAGGCCAGCGTCTCCGCGCTGAAGAAATTCCCCGAGTTCAATGCCTCGCTCGACGGTGAGACCTTGGTGCTCAAGCGCTATTTCCACATTGGTTTTGCGGCCGATACGCCGCAGGGCCTTGTGGTGCCGGTGCTCAAGGACGCGGACCAAAAAGGCATTTTGCAGATCTCGCAAGAAATGGCGGTGATCCGCGACGCCGACAAAAAGGGGCTGCTGGCGATTGCCGAAGAAATGGCCGTGCTGTCCAAAACAGCGCGCGAGGGCAAGCTGCAACCCGCGCAGATGCAGGGGGGCTGTTTCTCGATTTCCAGCCTGGGCGGCATCGGCGGCACGGCTTTCACGCCCATCATCAACGCGCCGGAAGTCGCCATCCTCGGCGTCTCCAAAAGTGAAACAAAACCGAAATGGGATGGCAGCCAGTTCCAGCCCCGTCTGATGTTGCCACTATCGCTTTCCTACGATCATCGCGTCATCGACGGCGCGGCGGCGGCCCGCTTTATCACCTGTCTGGGCCAGTTGCTGGCGGATATGCGGAGGACCTTGCTATGAGCACACCGGCGTCCATTGAAATCAAAGTACCGGACATCGGTGATTTTCATGATGTCCCTGTCATCGAAGTTCACGCGCGGCCTGGTGATGCCATCGCTGCCGAGGCAACACTTTTGACTCTCGAATCCGACAAGGCCACCCTGGACGTTCCTTCCCCCGTGGCTGGAATCCTGAAGGAGATCAAGGTCAAGGTGGGTGACAAAGTCTCGCAGGGGCGCGTCATCGCCGTGATGGAGGCAAGCCAGGCAGCAGAGGCGGCAGCTTCTGCCGCCCCTTCTCCGGCTCCGGTGCTTGCCGCTGCACCGTTCCCTCATCCTCCGGAACCTCAGGGAGAGGCCGCCGACCTGCTGGTGCTGGGGGGTGGCCCCGGTGGTTATTCGGCCGCTTTCCGCGCGGCTGACCTTGGCCTGAAGGTCGTGCTCGTCGAGCGTTACCCGACCCTGGGCGGCGTCTGCCTGAACGTTGGCTGCATCCCCTCGAAGGCCTTGCTGCATGTGGCAGCCCTCATCGAGGAAGCGCAGCAGGGCCAGGATTTTGGCGTACATTTCAGCGCGCCGCAGGTCGATCTGGATGCCTTGCGGGCGCACAAGGAAAAAGTCGTCGGCAAGCTCACGCAAGGTCTGGCCGGCATGGCGAAGGCACGCAAGGTCAATGTGGTGCAGGGCGCGGGTGAATTCATCGACGCCTGGCATCTGCGTGTAGCCACGGGCGAAGGCGAAAAGATCATCGCCTTCAAACAGGCCATCATCGCCGCCGGATCGGAAGCCGTGAAGCTGTCCTTTCTCCCGGATGACCCGCGCATCGTGACCTCAACCGGTGCGCTGAATCTGCCCTTTATCCCGAAGCGCATGCTGGTGATCGGCGGTGGCATCATCGGGCTGGAAATGGCGACGGTTTATTCCGCCCTCGGCGCGCGCCTGAGCGTGGTCGAAATGACCGACGGCCTCATGCCCGGCGTCGACCGCGATCTGGTCAAAGTGTTCGAGAAACGCAATGCCCGGCGTTTCGACCATGTCATGCTGAAGACGCGCGTTACAGCCGTCGACGCCCGGCCTGAATGCTTGCGTGTGAGCTTCGAGGGTGAGCAGGCCCCGGCGGAACCCCGGGAATACGATTTCATCCTCGTCGCAGCGGGCCGCGCGCCCAATGGCAAAAAGATCGGCGCGGCACAGGCGGGCGTACTCGTCGATGAACGTGGCTTCATTCCTGTGGATCCTCAGCAGCGCAGCAATGTCAGCCATATCTTTGCCATTGGCGACATCGTGGGGCAGCCCATGCTGGCGCACAAGGCCGTGCATGAAGCGCATGTGGCCGCCGAAGTGGCGGCAGGGAAGAAATCCTTCTTCGATGCACGGGTGATTCCTTCGGTGGCCTACACCCACCCCGAAGTCGCCTGGGCGGGCTTGACGGAATCACAGGCGAAGGCGCAGGGCGTCGCTGTCGAAAAAGGTGTCTTTCCCTGGGCGGCCTCGGGGCGCGCCATCGCCAATGACGCGGATTATGGATTCACCAAACTCTTGTTCGATGCGACCACGCAGCGCATCCTCGGCGGTGCCATCGTTGGCCCCGGCGCGGGCGACATGATCGGTGAAATCGCCCTGGCCATCGAGATGGGGGCGGATGCCGTCGATATCGGTAAAACCATCCACCCGCACCCGACGCTGGGCGAAACCATTGGCCTTGCCGCCGAAGCCGCGCAGGGTCATTGCACCGATCTGCCACCAGCGCGCAAATCACGCTGAGGGGCTGGCATGAAGACAGGACGCTTCCTGCGCTGGGCTGTGCTGGGTGTGGCCGTTACCGGCGTGGCCTTCTGCTCCCTGAATTTCATGACGGCAGAAAGCCGTGTCCGGAAATTGTGCGAGCAGATGCCGCCGGGGATGACGCTCGAAGCCTTGCTGCGTTTCGCGCGGGCGAACGATCTTGGCCCGGCTTTTTCCGTCTCGCAGGATTCCGGAACGCGCTATCTCGTCGAGTCCGGCACTTTTGGCCGCTTTGGTTGCCGGGTGGAGATCGGGGCAGGGCAGGTGCGCTCGTCTTCTTATTTCTTCTCTGACTGAGGTGGCACGAATCCTGCATGAGTGAGGGCAGTCAATCTTTGGCTGTCCGGAGCTCTCATGTTGAATCGTCTCGACCAGGATTTGAAGTTCAACCAGACCGCGCTCAATCTGCGCGTCTGGCGTCAGGAACTGCTCGCATCCAATATCGCCAATGCGGATACGCCCAACTACAAGGCACGGGATGTCGACTTCAAGTCGGCATTGAACGGCGCGCTGGGCAGAACGCAGGGCAGTGCCTTGTCGCTGGAAAAGACGGCGGCAGGGCATATGTCAGCCCAGGGCGGCAACCGCTTTGGCGCGGCGGTGATGTATCGCGGCGAGCAGCAATCCAGCGTGGATGGAAATACGGTGAATATGGATACCGAGCGTGCCGCCTTTGCCGAGAATGCCCTGCAGATGGAAGCCATGCTGACCTTCATCAATAGCAAGCTCAAAACGATGAGCCTGGCCGTGCAGCCATGATGATGCTTGAGGGGGTGAAATCATGAGTGTTTTCAACGTCTTCAGCATTGCCGGTTCGGCCATGAACGCACAATCGGCGCGGCTCAATGCCGTCTCCAGCAATCTGGCCAATGCCGATAGCGTGGCCGGGGCCGACGGGCAGCCTTATCGCGCCAAGCAGGTCGTTTTTGCTGCGGTTCCCATGGGCAAGGAGGGCGGGCAGGGGGTGCGTGTGACCCAGGTGGTCGATAGTGCCGCGCCGCTTCGCCAGATTTATGAGCCGAATAATCCCGCTGCCAATGAACAGGGCTATGTGAACATGCCCAATGTGAATGTGGTGGAGGAAATGGTGAACATGATCTCGGCTTCACGCTCTTACCAGACCAATGCCGAAATGATGAACACCGCCAAGCAGCTTTTGCTGAAAACCCTGGCCATCGGCCAGTAATCCCCGAAGGAGAAGAACATGGCCACCATGGGCGTCGATACCAGCGGTTCCTCGGCGATTTACACGTCGATCAACGAAGCCAATCAGTCTGCCGCAGCGGCAAAAAAATTCACCAAGGCGGCAAGCGGTGCAGGCTCGGGCGGCAAAGCCGATAGTGCCAGTGCTGCAATGAACCAGCAGGATACTTTTCTCAAGCTGCTGACCACGCAGCTCAAGAACCAGGACCCGCTCAACCCCATGGATAACGCGCAGATGACTTCGCAGATGGCGCAGATCAGCACGGTCGATGGCATCACCAAGCTCAATGCCACCTTGCAGCACATGCTCTCCAATACGTCTGACAGCCAGACCATGCAGGCGGCTGCCATGGTTGGCCGGGTGGTGCTGGTTCCGGGCAAAAACCTGACTCTCTCGGGGGGCAAGGCAGCGGGCGGCGTCGAGCTCGACAACGCGGCAGACCAGGTGACGGTCAGTATCAAGGACGCCAATGGTCTGGTGGTGCGTACCCTCGAACTGGGTGCACAAGAAGCCGGGGCGACGAATTTCACCTGGGATGGCACGACAGAAAGCGGGGCGACGGCAGCGGATGGCCAATACACCATCAGCCTGGCGGCAAAACAGGGGACGAACAAGGTAACTGGCACGGTTCTTGAATATGGTGCAGTAAGCAGTGTGACCAAGGGTAGCCAGGGGATCACACTGACGGTAGGCAAGCAAGACACCATCGCCAGCCTCGCCGACGTCAAGCAGATACTCTAGTCAGGAGAAGATCATGAGCTTTCAGCAAGCACTCAGCGGCCTCAACGCTTCCTCGTCCGCACTCAACGCCATCGGTAACAATATCGCCAACTCCAGCACGGTGGGCTTCAAATCGGCAGGGGTTCAGTTTGCCGATGCCTATGCCGCATCCATGCAGGGCGGGGGCACGGGGTCGGTCGGGATCGGTTCCTCTGTCTCCGGCGTGAAACAGGTTTTCACCCAGGGCAACCTGACAACCACCAATAACCCGCTGGATGTCGCCATCAACGGGGCGGGCATGTTCCGTCTGGATAACAACGGCACGGTCACCTATACGCGTAACGGCCAGTACATGCTGAACAAGGAAGGCTATGTCATCAATAACCAGGGCCTGAAACTGACGGGTTATGCCGCTGATCCGGTCAGTGGCGTGATCGTTCCGGGCCGTATCGTGCCCTTGCAGATCAATAACACCGCCATCCCGCCGGTGGCGACAACCAAAAGCCAGATCCAGGCCAACCTCGATTCCCGCGCCACCCTGCCGGTATCGGTCACTTACGGCACGGCAGTCTCCAATGGTGCGGCAAGTTACCCCTATACGCCCACCGTGGGGGTGAATGACCAATTCACCATCAATGTGGATGGAGCCGGGCCGGTGAATGTCACCATTCCCGCGCCTGTTGCCCCGGCGACCAGCTATACCTCGCCGGGGGCTCTGGCAGCGGCGATCCAGACAGCGACCAACACGGCACTGACTGCCCCGGCGGCAGTCGATGTGAGCGTGGATGGCTCGGGCCAGCTGATCGTCAGTTCGCGTCTGGTCGGCACCGGGTCGAGTGTTGCCCTGTCGGCCGTTGCCGGGAATACGGGGTATGCGAGCACCTTTGCCGTGAAGGGCGCGCCCATCGCCACCGCCGGGGTGAATTTCAGCAGCAGCAATGTCAATGGCTACACGGCCTCGACCGCCCAGACTGTCTATGATTCGCTGGGGAATCCGCATACCTTGTCCCTGTATTACATCAAGACGGCCATGCCAGGGCAGTGGGATTTGTATACCTCGCTGGAAAGCGGCCAGCCTGCCGGCCCGACCCGTCTGGTCTTCAATGCAGCCGGGGTGCTCACGAGCCCTTCACCGGGGGCCATGCTGGTCCAGAGTTTCGATGTTTCGACGGGGGCCAACACGCCGCTGGCGTTTGATCTGGATCTGACTGGAACCACCCAGTACGGGATTCCCTTTGGCACGAACCAGCTGGTGCAGGATGGCTATACCTCCGGCAAGCTCTCCGGCATGAGTGTGTCGCCCGACGGTACGGTGCAGGGGCGGTACTCCAACGGTAAGTCACGCAACATGGGGCAGCTGGTGCTTTGTAATTTCAATAACCCAAACGGCCTGCAATCGCTGGGGAACAACCAGTGGGCGGAGACTTCCGAGTCCGGCTCGCCGATTCCGGGTGGCCC
Source organism: uncultured Sterolibacterium sp. (assembly GCA_964521075.1). Taxonomy (GTDB): domain Bacteria; phylum Pseudomonadota; class Gammaproteobacteria; order Burkholderiales; family Rhodocyclaceae; genus Sterolibacterium. Next base: position 10,217 of record CAZFPI010000037.1, on the reverse strand, counting down.
GGGAACAGGCAATCTGGGTGTCGTGCAGTCGGGCTCGGTCGAGGATTCCAACGTCGACCTGACGCAGGAGCTGGTGAACATGATCACCGCCCAGCGAACCTATCAATCCAATGCACAGACCATCAAGACACAGGATCAGGTCATGCAGACGCTGGTGAATCTGCGCTGATCCCCGGCTTGAGGACTGAACCATGGATCGTCTGATCTACACCGCCTTGTCCGGCGCATCGCAAACGATGAGCCGGCAGGCGGCGGTGGCAAACAATCTGGCCAATCTTTCCACGACGGGCTATCGCGCCGAGGAACACCGGCTGCGCGCCGTGCAGATCCAGTCGTCCGCCCTGCCGACCCGCGCCTTTGCTGTTGATGCCAGCACGCACACCAATTTCCAGCCTGGCCCGATGCAATCGACCGGGCGGGTGCTGGATATCGCCGTGCAAGGCCAGGGCTGGATCGCTGTGGCCCTGCCCGATGGCGGCGAGGCTTATACGCGAAGTGGCAGCCTGCAGCTGGATGTGAATGGTGTCTTGCAGGCGAGGAATGGTTTGCCGGTGCAAGGCGATGGCGGGCCGATCAGTGTGCCGCCGGACGTCAAGATTTCCATCGGAGACGACGGCAGTGTTTCGGTGATCCCCCAGACCGGCGCGCAGAACACGGTCAATGCCATTGGCCGGATCAAGCTGGCCAACCCTGCCGAAACCGATCTCGTGCGCGGGGCGGATGGTTTGTTTCGCCTGAAAGAGGGCAGTGCGGCGGATGCCGATGCGAATGTCCGTATCGCCAGCGGCTACCTCGAAGGCAGCAACGTCAATCCCGTCGAGCAGATGGTCAGCATGATTTCGCTCGCGCGGCAGTTTGAAATGCAGATGAAACTCCTGTCGACGGCATCTTCCAATGACCAGTCGGCGGCGCAGGTCATCTCCAATCTCTGATTTTTCCGGATAGCTCCCCATGATACGTTCGCTCTGGATCGCCAAGACGGGTCTCGATGCCCAGCAGACACAGCTCGACAACATCTCCAATAACCTCGCCAACATCAGCACCAACGGCTTCAAGCGTTCCCGCGCGGTGTTCGAGGATTTGCTGTACCAGACGCTGCGTCAGCCCGGGGCGCAGTCCTCCCAGCAAACGACGATTCCTTCGGGCCTGCAGCTGGGCACGGGGGTGCGACCTGTGGCGACGGAGAAAATTTTTACTCAGGGAAACATGAACCTGACCGGTAATTCCCTGGATGTGGCGATCAATGGCCAGGGCTTCTTCCAGATACAGATGCCGGACGGGACGCTGGCCTATACCCGCGATGGCTCTTTCCAGAAAGACAGCACAGGGCAGGTCGTGACCTCCAGCGGCTATCCGGTTTCGCCCGCCCTGACCATTCCGGCAGATGCCGTGTCGATCACCATTGGCCGGGATGGCGTGGTTTCCGTCAAACAGGCTGGGGCGACTTCGCCGACCCAGATCGGCACGATACAGATTGCCAGCTTCGTCAATCCTTCTGGCCTGCAGAGTGTGGGCGAGAATTTCTTTGTCGAAACCGCATCGAGCGGCACGCCGACTCCGAACACGCCGGGGACGAACGGCACGGGCCTGCTCAACCAGAATTATGTGGAAGCCTCCAATGTCAATGCGGCCGAAGAGCTGGTAACCATGATCCAGACCCAGCGCGCCTACGAAATGAATTCCAAGGTCATTTCGACAACCGACCAGATGCTGGCCAAGCTCTCCAGCCTCTGATGTGAGAATGTCAAGAACAAGCTCATGAAAACGCTGGCAATCACCGGTTCGATTCTGCTGCTGGCCGCCTGTGCGACAACCGTGCCGCCGACCAATGTGCACCAGCCCATGACGGCGCGCCCCGAGCCGCGCAATTACGCACCGCCAAAAAACGGGACGATTTACAACGTGGCCTCGGCCCGCCCCCTGTTTGAGGATCGTCGCGCCCGCTTCGTGGGCGACACCATCACCATCAACATCGCCGAAAAGACGACGGCTTCAAAGAATTCCGAGAACAAGACGACGCGCTCGGGCAGCATCACCGCCGCCATCCCCACCGTTAGCGGCCTGCCGGGCAAGAGCCTGCAAGGGCTCAGCCTGAATGCATCGGATACCAATAATTTCGACGGCAAGGGGCAGAACACCTCAGCCAACGACTTCACGAGCTCGCTGACAGTGACCGTTGTCGAAGTCCTGCCCAATGGCAATCTGCTCGTTTCCGGCGAAAAGCAGATCGGCCTCAAGGAAGGCGATGAGTTCATCCGTTTCTCGGGCGTGGTCAATCCGAATAACGTGACAGCTTCTAATACCGTGCAATCCACCCAGGTGGCCGATGCCCGCATCGAATACAAGGCCAATGGTTTCATCGACTCGGCGCAGGCCATGGGCTGGCTGAGCCGTTTCTTCCTGTCCTTCCTGCCTTTCTGAAGGGACGATGATGCGCGCATTCGCCTCCTGGATCATCGCCGCCTGTCTGGCCGTCTTGTCCGTTGCTCCCGCACAGGCCGAGCGCGTCAAGGATCTGGCCTCGGTTGCCGGCGTTCGCAGCAACCAGCTGATCGGCTACGGCCTGGTCGTGGGGCTCGATGGCAGCGGCGACCAGACGACGCAGACCCCGTTTACCGTGCAAAGCATCATCAACATGCTCTCCAATATGGGTGTCAGCCTGCCGCCGGGAACCAATCTCCAGCTCAAGAACGTTGCCGCCGTCATGGTCACGGCCAGCCTGCCGCCTTTTGCCCGTTCCGGCCAGCAGATCGACATCACGATTTCCTCCATGGGTAACGCCAAGTCCCTGCGCGGCGGCACATTGGTCATGACGCCGCTCAAGGGTGCGGACGGACAGGTTTATGCCATGGCGCAGGGCAATGTCGTCGTCAGCGGCGCGGGAGCTTCTGCGGGAGGCTCGAAGACCACCGTGAATCACCTTTCCGTTGGCCGGATCACCGGCGGGGCAACGGTAGAACGCGAAGTGAGTACCCCGCTGGGCGAAGGGGAATACATCTATTTCGAGCTCAAGGAAACAGATTTCACGACTGCACAGCGTCTGGTCGAGGCCATCAACCAGGCTGTGCCGGATGCTGCCTCGGCCATGGATGGCCGCCAGGTCCGCGTCCGTGCCCCGCAAAGTGCCAATGAACGGGTGGCCTTCATCGGCCGCCTCGAAGCCTTGCCACTCACCCCGGCGCAGATGGCAGCCAGGGTCATCATCAACAGCCGGACGGGCTCGGTGGTCATGAACCAGGCCGTCACGCTCGACAACTGCGCCGTGGCTCACGGCAGCCTGACCGTTTCCATCAATTCGGATAACGCCGTCAGCCAGCCCAATCCGCTGGCCGGCGGGCAGACGGCCGCAGTCAGCAATGCCCAGATCAGCATCCAGCAACAATCCGGAGCCCTGATGAACGTCCGGGGAGGTGCCAGCCTGGCCGAAGTCGTCAAGGCACTCAACGCCATCGGGGCCAATCCGCAGGATCTCATCGCCATCCTCCAGGCCATGCGTAGTTCGGGAGCCTTGCGGGCGGAGCTGGAAATCATCTGAGCGGGTCTGCCGTCTGTCTGCGGGACGGAATTCCCCTTCTTTTCTGACGTTCCCGGCACTCTTCTGTCAGGTAGGCTGTCGCCATGTCGCTACAAGACTTTTCCGCCCGTCTGGCGGTCGATACAAAGAACCTCACCGATTTGCGCCGGGAGGCACGGGGCAATTCGGCGGTGGCCAACAAGGAAGTCGCCCGCCAGTTCGAGGCCCTGTTCCTGCAGACCGTCCTGAAGGCCATGCGTGATGCCACGCCACAAGACGGTATTTTCGATAGCGACCAGACCCGCTTTTTCCAGTCCATGCACGACCAGCAGCTGGCGCAGAGCCTGGCTACGCGCGGTGGTGGTATCGGCCTGGCAGCCCTGATCGAAAAACAGCTCTCCCGCTCTCTTCCCCCGACGGAGGCGGCAGCCAGAGCGGCCGCCCCCGTCGCCGCTCCCTTGCCGCCCCCGGCAACATCTGCCGCATCGGCTCCCAACCCGCCTGCTGCGAAGGCTTTGTCAGGCATCGTTCGCCGGGTGATCGGCGATGCGCCCCTGGCCGGGCAAGGCTGAAGGCTTGCTGGCACAAAGATTGCATCATCCCGACTGAAGGCTCAATGAATGGCGATTCTTGCCGTTACAGGAGTCACTCTCTGGAGCGATCATGGGTGCGAACATTCTGTCGATCGGTATTACGGGGTTGAATGCCGCTCAGGCCAACCTGGTGACTACCGGACAAAACATTTCTAATGCCAGTACGCCTGGCTACAGCCGTCAGCAGGTGGTGCAAACCTCCAATGAGCCGATGTTTACCGGCAATGGTTTTCTTGGGCAGGGCACCAATATCGAGACGGTCAAGCGGGTGTACAACCAGTATCTGACCACGCAGTTGCTGGGCGCGCAGACGAGTGCTTCCTCGATGGAAAGCTACACCGCGCAGATTTCGCAGATCAACAATCTCTTGTCTGATACCAGCACGGGGCTGAGCCCGGCTCTGAACGGCTTTTTTTCCGGCCTGAATGATCTGGCAGCAGCACCGGCTTCGATTCCCTCCCGCCAGGCTTTTTTGTCTGATGCCCAGTCGCTGGTATCCCGGCTGAATGCGCTGGACCAGCGCATCAACGAAGTCCGCTTTGGCGTGAATACGCAGATCGATAGCGAAGTCGGGCAGATCAACGCCTATGCCCAGCAGATCGCGGATATCAACCAGCGCATCCTCATCGCGCAGGCAGCGGGTTCATCGCAGCCTGCCAACGACCTGCTCGATCAGCGGGATCAGCTGATCAGCGACCTCAACAAGGAAATCCGTGTGACAGTCGTGCCGCAGACGGATGGCTCCTACAGTATTTTCATGGGAACCGGGCAGCTGCTCGTGACGGGCAACCAGGCTTCGAAACTGGTAGCGCAGCCGGATCAGTACGATGCTTTCCGTACCGTGGTTGCCATGCAGCCGCCCACCGGCAGCCCCTTCGTCCTTCCGGATAACCAGCTGGTGGGAGGAGTACTCGGCGGGCTGGTGGCCTTCCGGAATGAATCGCTCGATACCTCGCAGAATGCCCTGGGGCGTCTGGCCCTGACGCTGGCGCAAAGTTTCAATGATCAGCACAAACTCGGTCAGGATCTGACAGGCGCATTGGGGGGCGACTTCTTCAAGACGCCCGCGCCGCAGGTGATGTCCAGCACCAACAACCCGCTGCCCGAAGTGGCGATCAACGTTTCTGTCAAAGACATTGGCGCGCTCACGACCAGCGACTATCAGCTGATTTCGCATGGTGGCGGCAATTACGACCTGCTGCGTGTTTCCGACAATACCCTGCTGCTCAGTAATGGCCCCCTGCCTGCCATGATTGATGGCCTGGCCATCCAGCCAGCATCGAATGCGCCCAACGGAGCCTCCTACCTCATTCGTCCCACACGCTCGGCAGCCAGTGATCTGGACATCGCCATCAAGGATCCGCGCAATATCGCCGTGGCCGCACCGATACGCACCGGAGCCGCACTCGATAACAAGGGAACTGCCACCATTTCCGCCGGGGCAGTCAGCGGGGTGAATACGACGGCAGCACCGCTGGGGGCAGCACTCACCCTGCGATACCTGACCACTCCTTCGCCCGCCCTGGATGGCTTCCCGGTTGGCGCGAAGGTAGATAACGGCGCGGGCCAGGTCATCACCATCACCAGCCCGACGACCCCGGTTCCCTATGCCCTGGGCAACACGCTCAGCTTCAACGGCATCGCCATGACGCTGACGGGGGCACCTGGGCATGGCGATGCCTTCACCATCAACCCGCCGCCCGGGGGCATTGCCGGGGTGGCCAATACCGGGCTGGCCAGCCTGTTTGGTGCGCCGCCTGCAGCCAGTGTGCGCGGCGCGCAGCTGGGCAGCGTTGCTCCCGCTTACCCCCTGACGATCACGGCAGGCGTCAATGACCAGTTCGACATCGCGCTGGATGGCGGGGCGGCTTCGACAAAGACGCTGGCATCCGGGGTGTATACCTCCGCGTCGGCCCTGGCCAGTGCCGTCCAGACGGCAATCGGCGGCGGGGCGACGGTCGCCACGGATGCGAGCGGCCGGCTGCGGGTGACTTCCACGACAGTCGGTGCGGCGACGGCGGTTTCGCTGGGTGCAACCGGCGGGAATACGGGCTTTAACGCGCTCTTCGGTGGTGCAGTGTCGACCGGGGACCGCGCCGTCCAGACGGGGAGCCTTGCGCTGGGCAACCCTACCAATGTCGTTGCCGGGGTGAGTGACCGCTTCAGTATTAATGTTGATGGCACCACGAAAACCATCCTGCTTCCGGGGGGCAGCTACACGCCTGCCGCGCTGGCCACCCAGCTTCAGACAACGCTCAACGCGCAGTTTGCCGCCCCCGGGGTGGAGGTGACGCTGCAAGGCGGACAGCTGTCGGTGATTTCAAACCAGCTGGGCGGGGCTTCCGCCATTTCGCTGGGCAGCGTGGCCTCCGGTGTGGCGACCATGACAGGCAGCGCGGCCGTGAGCCGCACGGATAATCTGCCCTCCGCCCCGATGACGCTGCAGTATCACCAGGCGACAAACACCTTCACGGGTTTTCCGGTCGGCTCTGTCGTGACGGTGGCGAATGATCCGGCCAGCCCCTATGCGATCACCTCGGCCTTGACGCCTGTCAGCTACACCGCCGGGGCTGCCATCAGCTTCAACGGGACCAGCTTCACCCTGAGCGGCGCGCCGGTGGATGGCGACCGCTTCAGCATCGGCCCCAACACCAGCGGCGTGACGGATAACCGTAACGCCCTGCTGCTGGGCAAGTTGCAGACGACCAAGCTGCTCGATGGCGGTTCGACGACCTTTCAGGGCGGCTATGCCTCCATGGTCAATCAGGTTGGCAACAAAACCCGGGAAGTGCAGGTAGGCGGCAAGGCGCAGCAGGCACTGGTCGACCAGGCGCAACAGGCGCGGGATTCCGTCTCCGGCGTCAATCTCGACGAAGAAGCCGCCAATCTCTTGCGTTTCCAGCAGGCTTATCAGGCTTCGGCGCGGCTCATCAGCGTGTCGGGCAAACTCTTCGATGATCTGCTGCAAGTCATGCAGTAAAAAACGAAACGATAAACACCGGGCGAACGGAGAACATCATGCGTATCAGTACAGGAATGATTCATGACGCTGGCGTGAGTGCCATCAACCGGCAGACCTCGGATCTTTTTCACCAGCAGCAGCAGTTGTCGACGGGGCGGCGAATCCTGACCCCGGCCGATGACCCGGTGGCTTCGGCCAATGCGCTGGTGGTGAGCCAGGGTGTCGATATGACGCAGCAATTCACCCGTTCGGGCGGCAAGGCTTCGGATACCCTCGCTTTCGCTGAAGGGCAATTGCAAAGCGCGACGGATCTTCTGGGCTCGGTGCGTACCCTGGCGGTGTCGGCGGGCAACACGACGCTCACGGATGCTGACCGGAAGAGCATCGCCACCCAGTTGCGCTCGGGTTTCGATCAGTTGATGGATATTGCCAATGCCAAGGATGCGGCCGGCCAGTTCATCTTTTCAGGCTACATGGGGGATACGCAGCCCTTTGCCGGCTCGGTGGAAGGCGGGGTGCGCTATTCGGGGGATGACGGCCAGCGTTATCTCGCCGTGTCGGCCACCCAGCAGGCGGCCGTGAGCCAGTCGGGAAACGATGTGTTCAACCGTATTCCCAACGGCAATGGGCCCATGAGCGTGAATTACAAAACAGGCAACAGCGGCACGGCTCTGGCTACGGCCACGACCGTCACGGATAACGCGAAATGGTCGAGTGCGAACAATAGCGGCAATCTGGAAGTCCGTTTCTGGATCGATACGATCAACGCGCCGGGGGTGACTTACTACGATCTGGTCGATGTGAGCAAATCGCCGCCAGCATCGCTATTCACCGGGGGGGATTCCGTGTCCGGTGGTGTTGGCAGCACCTATACGCATGTCTATACCCCGGGCAACCCGATCGACTTTGCCGGCTTGGCAGCACCCTACAATGATTTCGGCGCATCGGTCACCATCAGCGGCACGCCCGCCGGCGGGGATGCTTTCAGCGTCAAATCCGGTGCGACCCAGAGCGTGTTCGACACGATTCGCAACCTCATCACCACACTGGAACGTCCCGTCGGCAATCCGCAGGACCGGGCAAAACTGAGCAGTGATGTCGCTTCCGCGCTGACCAATCTCGACCAGGCGCAGCAGGTTTTTCTGACGACACGGACGAGCATCGGGGCCACGATGGCCCGGCTCGATAACCTGGCCTCGCTCAACGGCGATATCGGCATCCAGTACCAGCAGCAGCTCTCCAGCCTTCAGGATGTCGACTACACCAAGACGATTTCCGATCTGACACGCACCCAGACGCAGTTGCAGGCGGCACAGCAGTCCTTCGTCAAGGTTTCCGGTTTGTCCCTGTTCGATTATCTGCGCTGAACGCCGGGGATGATGAAGATGACGATGAGAATTGCAGGCCAATGCCTGTTGCTGGCCGGTCTGCTTGGTTTGACGGCCTGCAGCAGTAATACGACGCGGGCTGGCGGGTTGATTGCCGATACGAATGTGAAGCTCTCGCCTTCTTTCGGCGTCCCGCTCGAGAAGGTGGTTTTCTGGGGGGCGTATGCCGGGGCGGCTTACCTCATCCTCGATCCGCTCGCGCCGAACTGGGAGATCGAACAGGCTCCGCTAGATGAGAATCTTGTTCATGTCAGCTTGCGGATGCGGCGGATGCAGGTGGGCGGCGCGGGAGAAGCCCGCCAGATTTTCCGGCGTCGCGCTCGCGATCTGGTGCAGTACGGCGGGTTTGAAGGCTATGAAATCCGCGAATACGAAGAAGGGCTGGAATCCTCGATGCTCGGCTCGCAGCGTGTCGCCAGCGGGGTGATCCGCCTGCAAGGCAAGGGGGATTCGCAGATGAGGGATCAGGATGGCGGCAATATCGCGCCGCCTGCCCGCATGACTTCCGAGAGTGCGACGAATCCCCGGTCGTAGAGCCTTTCCAGGGCTGATCCCAGATGCGGCAAGGAAAACAGCAGCACGGTAAAGCCCGTGAGGCTGGTGACGGGAAAACCGATGGCGAAGATGTTGAGCTGCGGCGCGATCCGGGCGAGAACGCCCAGGGATAGATTGGCGATCAGCAAGGCGGTAATCAGTGGCAGGGCCAGCAGCAGGCCCGCCGAGAACATCACGCCCGACCAGGCCAGCAGGGCGCGAAAACCGTTGGCGGCAAAGGGTGTCGTGCCGACGGGAAAAAGCGTGAAGCTCTCCGCCAGGACGGACAGGGTCAACAGGTGGCCGTTCATGGCCAGAAACAGCAGGCTGGTCAGCAGGCCGAGAAACGAGCTCATGACGGCCGTTTGCGCGCTGCTGTGCGGGTCGAAAAAAGTGGCGAAGGATAGCCCCATCTGCAGGCCGATGAGCTCCCCGGCGATGTCGACGGCGACAAAGACAAGACGCAAGGTGAGCCCCATGGTCAGGCCGATCAGCATTTGCTGGGCCAGGACGGCGATACCTTGCCAGGAGCCGGGCGGGATGACGGTGGTTTGCGGCAGGGCGGGGGCGATGGCCAGGCTGATGGCAAGCCCCGCCATCAAACGGATGCGGGCGGGCAGCCCGGCGCTGTTGAATACCGGGGCGATGGCCAGCAAGGCGAGAATCCGCGTCAGCGGGTAGATGAACATGGCCAGCCAGGCATCGAGCTGGGCCGAGGTGAAGGTAATCACGCCGGGCTTATCCGATGAGGTTGGGGATGCTCTCGTAGAGTCGCCGGATGTAGTCGGTGAGGATGGTGAGCATCCAGGGGCCGGCGGCGATCAGGGTGACGAATACGGCCAGTAGCTTGGGGACGAAGGAAAGTGTGGCTTCGTTGATCTGGGTGGCGGCCTGAAAGATGCTGACCAGCAGGCCGACGACGAGGGCTACGAGAAACAGCGGCAGGGAGATGAGCAACAGGGTTTCGATGGCCCCCCGCGCCAGTTCGATGACGGTGGTCGGTGTCATGGTGTCGTCATCCGAAACTTTGCACGAGCGAGCCGATCAGCAGCGTCCAGCCATCGACCAGGACGAACAGCATGATCTTGAACGGCAAGGCTACGATGACGGGCGACATCATCATCATCCCCATGGACATCAGCACGGAAGCGACGACCATGTCGATGATGAGAAAGGGAATGAAAACGATGAAGCCGATCTGAAAAGCGGTTTTCAACTCACTGGTT
>CAZFPI010000036.1:0-23593 GCA_964521075.1 uncultured Sterolibacterium sp. | reverse complement strand
ACGTCTCCTTCCTGGCCTGCATTCCCAACATGCTGATCATGGCCCCCGGCGATGAAAACGAATGCCGGAAAATGCTGACCACGGCCTACCACCACGACGGCCCCAGTGCCGTACGCTACCCGCGCGGCAGCGGCCCCGGCGTCACCATCGAAAAAGCCTTGGCCCCCCTCCCCGTCGGGCGGGCAGAAATACGCCGCCAGAGCAGCAAACCGGCAGGCCAACACCCGCGTATTGCCCTCCTCGCCTTTGGCAGCATGCTGACCCCCGCTCTCGCTGCAGCCGAAGTTCTCGATGCGACAGTCGCCAACATGCGCTTCATCAAGCCGCTCGACACCGAAATGGTCTGCACCCTGGCCCGCGAACATACCCTGCTCGTCAGCATCGAAGAAAACAGCATCATCGGTGGCGCAGGCAGTGAAATTGCCCGCTGCCTCGAACAATCCGGCCTCAACACCCCCCTGCTACGCCTGGGATTACCGGATGACTTCATCGACCACGGCGACAGCACCGCCTTGCTGGCGCAAATCGGACTCGATGCAGACGGGATCATCAGCCGGGTAACCGCCGCGCAAACCCGGGCAGCCGCGGCATGAACGCCATAAAATGAACGGACACCCAAAAACTACCCTACGCCCCACAATACTTGAGCAAATTTGTCGGGCTTGTTAAACTCCTCCTGAACCGGCTGGCGCACCTCCCGTGCCGCGGCCTCACCTTTCAGGAGCATCACGCATGAATTGCAGGGATCTCAGTATGACCATCGCCGACGTCCAGAGCAGCGCCGACTCGCGCGCCATTCCGATCAACAAAGTAGGGATCAAGGATATCCGCCATCCCGTCAAGGTTCTCGACAAACACGGCGGTGTCCAGCACACCATTGCCGAATTCAACATGTACGTCGGCCTGCCGCACAATTTCAAGGGTACGCACATGTCGCGTTTCGTTGAGCTGCTCAATGCCAACGAACGTGAATTTTCCGTCGAAAATTTTGAAGCGGTGCTGCGCTCCATGGTCGAACGGCTGGAAGCCGAAACCGGCCACATTGCCATGCGCTTCCCTTACTTCATCGAAAAAACCGCTCCTATTTCCGGGGTACGCAGCCTGATGGATTACGACGTCACCCTGGTTGGTGAAATCCGCGCAGGCGGGGTTTATCACCAATCCACCCGCGTCGTCGTTCCCGCCACCAGCCTGTGCCCCTGCTCGAAGAAAATCTCGGATCGCGGCGCGCACAACCAGCGATCCCACGTCACCATCACCGCCACCACCAACGAATTCGTCTGGATCGAGGAAATCGTGCAAATGGCGGAGGGCCAGGCCTCCTGCGAGCTTTTCGGCCTGCTCAAGCGTCCGGATGAAAAATACGTTACCGAACGCGCCTACGACAATCCAAAATTCGTAGAAGACATGGTGCGCGATGTCGCCGGGGTACTCAATGCCGATTCACGCATCGATGCCTACATCGTCGAATCCGAAAATTTCGAATCCATCCACAACCACTCGGCTTACGCGCTGATCGAAAAGGACAAGCGCAGCAGCTGACGCCGGCATCCGGCAAGCCGCGCCCAAAGTGGCAAGATCAGGGCAAGATCGCAGGGGCAGTGTCAGATATCCGCCTCGACAGCGCAGCCCTTCTGCTCCATCCAGGCACGACGGCCAGCGGATTCTCCCTTGGCCATCAACAGGGAAAACATGCGGCGGGTTTCCTCGCCCGCCTGCGGGCGAACAGCCACACGCAGCATGCGCCGCGTGGCCGGATCCATCGATGTTTCACGCAACTGCTGCGGATTCATCTCGCCCAGCCCCTTGAAACGCCCGACCTCAATGTGTTTTTCGACGACTTTCTCCTTCGCCAGACGCTCGCGGATAGCTTCGAGCTCACCCTCGTCGAGCGCATAAAGGCGTCGCGCAGGTTTTCCCTTGCCCTGGGCAGCCACATCCACCCGATACAGCGGCGGCTGGGCAATCCAGACATGGCCGCACTCGATGAGTTTCGGAAAATGCCGGTAGAAAAGTGTCAGTAACAAGGTCTGGATATGGCTGCCATCCACATCGGCATCGGCCATGATGACGACCTTGCCGTAGCGCAGATTAGCCAGCACCGCCGCCGGGGCGTCCGGGGCGTGAGGCTCCACCCCCAGGGCGACGGCAATATCGTGGATTTCACGATTGGCGTAAAGCTGGTTGGCGTCGATCTCAAAAGCGTTCTGCACCTTGCCCCGCAAGGGCAAAATGGCCTGGATTTCACGGTCGCGCCCCTGTTTGGCCGAGCCGCCCGCCGAATCGCCTTCCACCAGAAAGAGCTCGTTGCAGGCGATGTCTGTCGATTCGCAATCCGAGAGTTTTCCCGGCAGCACGGCCACACCCGAAGATTTTTTCTTCTCGATTTTCTGCGCGGATTTCTGCCGTGCCAGAGCCTGCCTGATCGCCAGTTCGGCAATAGCCTTGCCATGTTCGACATGGCCATTGAGCCAATGCTCCAGCAAATCACGAACAATGCCCGAGACGAGCTTGACGGCCTCGCGGCTGTTCAGCTTTTCCTTGATCTGCCCCTGAAACTGCGGGTCGAGCAGACGCACGGAAAGAATAAAGGCCATCCTTCCACAAACATCCTCCTGCTGCATCTTGACCCCACGCGGCAGCAGGGCGTGATGTTCAGCAAAAGACTTGACCGCCTCGAACACCCCCGAGCGCAGGCCAGATTCATGTGTACCGCCCAGAGGTGTCGGAATCAGGTTGACGTAAGACTCCGGGGCAGGCGCGCCTTCGGCAAACCAGCCCAGAGCCCAGGCAGCACCCTCGCCAATGGCGTAATCGCCATCCTCGCTGACATGCCGCTCGCCGGTAAACAGGGGAGCGATACTTTCCGCTCCACCAGCGATATCCGCCAGATAACCCCGGATGCCATCGGCGTATTTCCAGGATTTTGAACTGACACTGCCATCGGCCTGTTCGATTTCGAGCCGGACGGCTACCCCCGGCAAGAGCACCGCCTTCGATCGCAGGCTGCGCTCCAGCGTGGCCAGATTGAATTTCACCGTATCGAAATAACGGGGATCCGGCCAGAGACGCACCCGGGTTCCGCTTTGTTTCTTCGCCTCGCCCAAAATATCGATAGGTGACACCTGCTCTCCACCATCGGCAAAGGAGAGCGCGTGAATTTTCCCGTCGCGCCGGATTTCCACCTCGACGCGGGTGCACAGCGCATTCGTGACTGCCACCCCGACGCCATGCAAACCGCCGGAAAAAGCGTAAGCACTGTTGCCCGCCTTCTTGTCGAACTTCCCCCCCGCATGCAGACGGGTAAAGGCCAGAACGGCCACAGGAACCTGCTCCTCGGGATGCAGACCCACCGGGATGCCGCGACCGTCATCCGTGACAGACGCCGAACCATCGAGGTGCAAGAGCACATGGATATTCCTGGCATGCCCGGCCAGGGCCTCGTCCGCAGCGTTGTCGATGACTTCCTGCAGGATGTGGGTGGGTGAAGATGTTTCGGTATACATCCCCGGACGTTCGCGAACGGGCTCAAGCCCCTTGAGAACGCGAAAGGAGGATTCATCGTAAGTTTGTTTGCTCATGATCTTTCCATGTTACATGGAGAGCCCCGGCCCGGTGGCCTCACGCTTAATGAAACAGGGCTTGTGTCTCGCTGTATTGCTGCTCGGCCCGGCCCAGCAGGATTTTGAACAAGGCCCAGTCCAGCCCAAGACGCTGCCAGATGACTTCGGACAATTCCGGAGCCAGCGGGCGCGCATCGCCCGCAAAGTTGAGCACATGCGCCATGATGTCCGCCAGATGCGTCACCCCGGCCATCGGCGAAAACTTCGGGTCATCGGGCTCGTGATGATAGGCGATGGCATCATGAATCTCCGCCGGAAAATTCCAGTTGGTCGCAAACGCCGCGCCAATCTGCGCGTGACTGAACCCCAGCCAGGCATTCTCGGCCTCGATGCGGTGGCAATCGCGCAATTCCCGGTAATTGAGAACCTGGGCATATTGCGCCGGAAACCGGGAGGCCAGGATCAGATAACCCACATCGTGCAACAAGGCGGCGATGAAGGCCCCCTCCGGATCACCGCCAGCCTCGCGAGCAACCAGCCGGGCGCACAATGCCGCGCCAACGCTATGACGCCAGAAGGCACGGGCGTCATAGCCCGCCTCGGCCAGGGGCTTTTCCATCGACTGAAAAAATGCCGCCATGGCCGTCGCAACGACGACAGTCCGCACAGCCTTCAGGCCAAGGATGCTGACTGCATCATGCATGGTAGACACCCGGCGGCTCAAGCCATACAGGGAAGAATTGGCCACGCGCAGCACCTTGGCCACCAGCACGGGATCATGCGAAAGCAGCAGGGCCACCTGCTGGATCTCCGCGTTATCCCCCTGCAGATGATCCATGAGTTTCACCAACACATCAGGCAAAGGCGGCAGATGGGAAAAATCCCGCGTGACGGCGGCCAGCGTCAGGCGAACGCCCTCCCGCACAGGTGTCAAGACTTCCGCGCCCCCTGCACCATTCACATCTGCTGCGACCATTGTTTTTCCAGACGATATTCAAGAGTGGCACGGCTCAAGGCATGAGTGATGGCATCGCCCCTTGCCCGTCGAAAGAGGGTTTCAACTTCGGCCTCGATCAATGCTGCCGCCTGCCGCAAGCCATCTTCCGCAGCTTCGCATCCGTCGGCCTGTCGTGCTGTCATGCGATCATCCCCGGTCATGAGCCGATCCCTTCCAGACGCCGGCCTTCCGTCAGCAGGCGGGTAGCATCCTCCGCAGGCAGCGGCCGGCTGAAATAAAAGCCCTGGATGACATCGCAATCATTTTCGATCAGCAGGCTCAATTGCTCCCCGGTTTCGACGCCTTCGGCCACAACGCCGAGATCGAAGCCATGCGCCAGATTGATGATGGCCCGGTTGATGATGACATCATTTGCATCCGTTGTGATGTCCTTGACGAAAGCCCGATCCACCTTCAGCGTATCCAGCGGGAACCGCTTGAGATAGGCCAGGCTGGAATAGCCCGTACCAAAGTCATCCACGGAAATGGCGATATCCATGGCTTTCAGATCACGCAGCGTACTGATGATGTTTTCGGCATCATGCATCAGATAGCTTTCCGTCAGTTCCAGCTCCAGACATTCCGCGGGCAAACCGCTGCTGCCGAGTGCAGCCTGCACCGTCCGGCAAAGTTCCTGGTGCATCTGCTTGCCCGAAACATTGACTGCCATATTGAGCGAGCCCAGCCCGGCATCACGCCAGGTCTGCGCCTGCCGACAGGCCGTATTGAGCACCCAGGCCCCCACCGGGATGATGAGCCCGGTTTCTTCCAGCATGGGGATGAACTCTGCAGGCGAAACCAGGCCGCGCCGGGGATGCTTCCAGCGCAGCAAAGCCTCGAAGCCGACGATACCGCCGTGACGGCAGCTCACCTTGGGCTGGTAATGCAGCAGGAATTCCCCGTTTTCGATGGCATGGCGCAAGTCACGCTCCAGCACCAGGGCCGCCATGGCCTGCTGGTTCATCTCCACGGTGAAAAACTGGTAGTTATTGCGCCCGGCATCCTTGGCGCGATACATCGCCGTTTCGGCATTACGCAACAAGGCTTCCTCGTCCTGCGTATCCTCGGGAAACAGGGCGATGCCGATGCTGGCACTGACAAACAGCTCGTTGCCGCTGACCTGAAAAGGGGCCGCCAGCGATTCGAGAATACGCTCGGCGATCATGGAAGCATTGAGCTGCTCGTTGAGCTCCGGCAATACCAGCGCGAATTTATCCCCACCGAAGCGGCTGAGTGTGTCGCTGTCACGGATACAGCCCTTGACGCGCTCTGTCACTTCAAGCAGGAGCTGATCGCCCGCCTGATGCCCAAGGGTTTCATTGACCACCTTGAAGCGGTCCAGATCGAGATAGCAAACCGCCACCCCGGTCTGATTGCGTCGCGCAATGGACAAGGCCAGTGTCAGCCTGTCCCGGCAAAGAACACGGTTGGGCAGCATCGTGAGGCTGTCATACTGCGACAACTGCAAAAGACGCTGCTCGGCCAGCATGCTTTCCGTGATCTCGACATGCATCACCACCGCGCCACGACGGGTCTGGGTGTGCATGGGCGCGATGTTGATGCGGAACCAGCGTTGCCCCTCTGAGGTTCGCACCGGATAAACACGGGTGACAGTTTCATAGCCGCCCGCCAGGAGGCCGCGCACCTCGTCCAGAAACCGCTGCATATCCTGACGCCGGGCCGCATCGAGATGAGGGCGTTGCAGCTGCGTTTCGGTGATCGACAGATAATTGACTCCGGGGAGGTACTGCGTGAGTCCTTCATCCCGAACCTGCCGGTCCCACCTTGCATTGACTTCCGTAATCACGCCCGCCGCATCGAGCAAGGCGACATTTGCCGGCAAGGCATCCAGAATGGACCGCTGGACATCCGAACGATGCTGCTGTTCGGCCAGGGCCGCACGCAATTCGTCGCGCTGCCGGATGAAATTCGTGATGTCGGCCGCCACACCGCCGATACTTTGCAGACGCCCGGTCGAATCATGAATAGGAAAAGTGGTCAGATGCAGCCAGCGGATATCCCCCTCCGCACGAACCACCCGGAAATCGGTATCCAGCCCGCCTTGCGGTGCCTGATTCCGGGAAAGTTTCATGCGCGGCTGATCCTCCGGATGCACATGACGCAGCCAGTCCAGACGGTCATCCAGCAGATCCTGAACGCTGTTCCCCCAGATTCTTTCGTAAGCACTGCTGACAAAACTCATCCGCCCCTCGTCCAGATCAAGCACCCAGACACATTCGGGGATCGCCTCCGTCAGCCGGCGGAAACGGTTGATCGCATTGATCTGTGCGGCCATGGCCTCGCGCGCGACCTCCCGGGCCTGCAGACGTTGCCGCCGCGACTGCGCGGCCATCAGCTCGCGCTGGATCGCCAGAGCCAGCCTGGATGGCCGTGCCCCGGCAGGAACGACATCATTCGCACCCGCACGCATCGCCTCGACTGCCAGGGCATTGTCCAGCGCATCGGTCACGACCAGCACAGGCAACTCCGCACTGCTTTGCCTGAGCACCTGAAGAAGCGACTCCAGTGCCATGAACCCGAGCGGATGGCACACCACAACGGCATCCGGAAGGGCAGAAGACGATTTGCTCAACGCAGCAGCCAGTGTCTCGGCTGAAGAAACGACCACCCCCTCCACCGAAAAATCGCCGCATACCTGCAAGCCATCGCATAAATGCCTGCCACCTTCGGGGGAATCCGAACAAACCAGCAGGCGCAACATCTTGCCCGAGGGTTTTTCCTCGCTGGCAGCGGATGAATGAGGTGAAACGGGCGTAGGCAAGGGTTCCATGGATCGTCCGGACATCTATTGGATCAGGGCAGACTAAAGGAAACGCTGATGAAAACTCTGCTTAAACATCAAGGAGACACCGATCATTGACCAGGCCAGAACTCGAAAAACAAGATAGAGAGCCCCGGCGAAAGCTTCCGAACGTCATGCGGCAGACCGGGTTTCCGATGATACACAAATTTCAGGCACAGGCCTTTTCATTCATGGTCAAAATGAAGCGCGCACCAGCAAAATCACGGCTTCGGCGGCAATGCCCTCCCCCCGCCCGGTAAACCCCAGCCGCTCGGTCGTCTTGCCCTTGATATTCACGGCCTCTGGCGCAATGCACAGGTCAGCGGCGATGTTGTCCCGCATTTCCGGCGCATAGGGCGAGATTTTTGGAACCTGGGCGATGATCGTGGCATCCACGTTCCCCACCTGCCAGCCTGCCTTTCGTACTGCCTCCAGCGCACCACGCAGCAGCACCCGGCTATCCGCCCCCGCGTATTTCGGATCGTTGTCCGGATACAGCCGGCCAATGTCCCCCAGACCCGCCGCCCCCAGCAAGGCATCGGTAACGGCATGCAGCAGCACATCCGCATCCGAATGCCCCAGCAGGCCGCGTTCATGGGGGACATCAACGCCCCCCAGAATCAGCTTTCGCCCCGGCGCAAAAGCATGAACATCAAAGCCCTGCCCGACACGGATCGGCGGCACGATAGAAGCAACGGGGGTAACAGGCACATTCACGGCAATTCTCCACGATGTTGCAAAATCCACTCGGCCAGATTGAGATCGAGCGGGTAAGTCACCTTGAGATTGGTCGGGTCGGCCATGACCAGGCGCGGGCGGAAGCCCTGGGCCTCCATGGCACTGGCTTCATCGGTGATGCCATCGAGATTCTCGCTACTTTCGAGTGCGCGCCGCAAATAGCCATGACGGAACATCTGCGGCGTCTGGGCCTGCCAGAGCCCGGCGCGGGGAACAGTCGCTGCGACATGACCGGCCTCATCCGCCCGCTTCAGCGTATCGGCTACCGGCAGGGCCAGCAGACCACCATCCTCATAATCATCCCGGCAAACGCCGTCGATCAGCGCATCGACATGCCAGGGGGCCAGACAGGGGCGAGCCGCATCGTGCACCAGCACCCAGTCTTGTGCCTGAACCTGCGAAGCGATGGTACGCAAGCCATTCTTGACAGAAGCCGCCCGCGTCGCCCCGCCGCAATACAGGGGGCACAGCTTCTCTCCCAGATCCGACCAGTCATGACTCCGCCACTGGGCATCCTCCGGCGACAAAACGACAAAAACACGGCGCAGGCGGGGAACCTTGCAAAGCGCGCTCAGGGCATGATGGATAAGCGGTTTCCCGGCCAGGGAAAGATACTGTTTCGGACGCTCACCCCCCATGCGCGAACCGTTACCGGCTGCGGGCACAAGAGCAAAGAAAGAGGCTGTTGCCTTCGGAGAAACAGAAAAAGAATTCATGCCGGGATTCTAGGGCACTACGATCGGGGATGACCATCCTCCGCACCCTCCGCACCCTCCGCAGGCTCGCACACCAGCGCATGACGCGGGCTGCCCCGCACCTCGATGCGGGATTCTGCCACCACGGCGCGTGATTTCTCAGCGCGCAAGGCAACGCGCCAGATGCCCGGAGCCAGAGGCCATGATGCCGGGGAACCGGCCTCCTGCGCGGGAACCGTCTGCAAGCACGCCGTTGCCGACTGGCGTTCCAGTGTCCAGAAATAAGCACTGCGCGGATGCGTCATCCTCAGGGGAATACGCTCCATCCCGGCGGGAATATCCGGGTCAATAGCCACGATCAGGCCATCGGCAGGGTACAAAATTCCCGGCACATCATCCCCGGAAGCATGTGCCGCTTCCTCCTGCGGCATGCCACGCCGCACCTGCCTCATCGCCGTTCCGGGCAAAAACCACTCGATACGCGCCGCCTCGGAAATATCGGCAAAATCCACCCGCACACGCTCGACACCGGCAGGCGGCCCCGGAGGCGCATCCGCCACGTTCTCATGAAGAAAATGCACCAGATCCCGCCACAAGGGAGCCGCGCCATGCACACCGCTGACATTCCACATCGGCATCCCGGAAAAATTCCCCACCCAAACCCCCACGGTGTAGCGCGAGGTATAGCCCACAGCCCAGTTGTCGCGCATATCCTTGCTGGTTCCCGTTTTCACGGCCGCCCACACCCGCGTCGACAGTGCATTTTCCAGGCCGAAAGTCGGCGCGCGCGCGCCCCGGTCGGACAAAATATCGCCGATGATGAAGCTCGTTGCCCGTCCGAACAAACGCCGCCCCTGCCCAACCTCCGCCCGGCGACCCGCCAGAAGCGGTGCGACCGGCGACCATTGCCCGCCATTGGCCAGCGCGCGATAGGCATTGGCCAGATCGAGCAGGCGAACCTCTGCCCCGCCAAGGGCCAGTGAAAGCCCATAAAAATCGGCTGTCCCGGTCAGCGAGGAAAAACCTGCACGTTTGAGCGTGTCATGAAAAGCATCCGTTCCTGTCAAAAGCAGGGTACGCACAGCCGGAATGTTGAGGCTGGAAGCCAGAGCCGTGCGTGCCGACACCAGCCCCTGAAAATGCCTGTCGTAATTCTGCGGAATGTAAGCCCCGTTCCCGGCGGTCAGGGCCAGCGGTGAATCATCGACCAGACTCGCCGCCGTCAACAACCGTCGTTCGATGGCCAGCCCGTAGAGAAAAGGCTTGAGCGTCGAGCCCGCCTGACGCAAGGCGGTAACCCCATCGACCTGCGCCGCCTCCGAGAGACTCCCGCTCGAACCCACCCAGGCCAGCACCTCGCCAGTGGCATTGTCCAGCACCACCAGCGCGCCATCCTCGACATTACGCCCGGCAAGTTCTCGCAATTGCTGCGTCAAACGGTCCCTGGCAAAGTCTTGCAAACGCGCATCGAGCGTCGTCCGCAATCGTGGTTCGCCACCTTCCACATGAGAAAAAAACGACACAGCCCCCGCATCGGCATCCAGTTCGGCAAGCACGCGTCGCGCGGCATGCGGCATCGACTGATTCCGCATTCGACCACGACCCGGTGCAGCCAGATTCACCCGGGCCAGCTGCCGCAATGCCGGACAATCCGGCCGCACCGGCAACACCACGCCAGGCATCGACACGGCGGACAAGCCGGCAAGAATAGCGCAGGCACGCTCGCCCACGCGATCAGGGCCAGCCTGCGGCTGGCGGATCAGTGCCGACAACAAGGCCGCTTCGGCAAGGTCGAGGCCCGCTGGCGACTTGCCAAACCAGAATTCGCTGGCCGCTGCAATGCCTACCGTCTCCCCGCGCAATGGCACAAGGTTCAGATAGGCCTCGAGAATCTGCGCCTTGCTCCATTCGCGCTCGATGCGCCAGGCCGCCCTCGCCTGATCCCATTTCTGATGCCAGTCGCGCCGTTGCTTCGGCGCGGGCCGCAAGGCAGGATCGAGCAAGGCCGCAAGCTGCATGGTCAGCGTCGATGCTCCGCTTTCATTGCGTTCATTGCGGTTTTTCCGTTCATCGCGAGCACTCCCCGCCGATGCCGCAACCCTGTCGAAAGCCGCCCGCGCCACAGCCAGCCAATCCACACCGCCATGCTCATAAAAACGTTTATCCTCGGCCGACAACAACGCCGCCACCATCACCGGCGACAAGTCCTCCAGGCGCACCCAGGTCAGGCGGCGGCCATGCGAATCGCGCCGCACCCGCTGCATGACGACACCCTGACGATCAGTCAGCAGCCAGTCCGAAGCCTGCCAGTCCGCCCGCACCGTGGCGAAAGAAGGGATGCCTTCCGGCACCGGCAACACGGATGACGCTGGAACATCCTCGCCACGCGCCAGCGTCGTCAGCGCGAGCCCCAGACAACACAGGGCAAGACGAAGCCGTTTCACTCGCTGACGGGCCATGCGGCGTTGGGGATCTCGCCAAAATTCTCCGGCGCGTACATCGCCTCGACATGCGTGGGTGGCAGAACGAATTCCCCGGCATTATTGAGCCGCAGCCGATAAACGATTTTCACGGGCTGATCCGGCGTCCCCCGGAAATACTCGTAGTAAGCACGATAAGCATCGAAAGTACGCTCGACATACGCAGGCTGGTTCCACGACAGGCCCGACCACTGGCCCGTGGGTTTACTCATCGCCAGCGAAGATTCACGCCCCAGGCCCGTGCCCAGGATGGTCGCACCGGCAGGCACAGGGTCATCGACCACGACCCAGGTCCATGGCGTGGGTGCGCTCAGGGTCAAACGCACCTCGACGACATCGCCCTTGCTCCAGCTCTCCTTTTTCCGCCGTTCAACAGGGAGAATTTCCTTCTTCACCTCGAAGCCGGCATAACGGGGAGCCGCCAGCGGCAATGCGGCCCGCGCCTGCACCGTCACCCAGGGTTTACCGCTGCCCTGATGCTGCAAGGCAAGCTGCGCGCGAGACTCCCCAGCAAGCGTCGAAGCGGGCCAGGCAAAGCTCAGACGGCTGCCAGCATCGCGCCACGCCGAGCCCGCAGGCGGCACGGCTTGACGCCCTGCGGCCTGCGCTGCCTCCTGCAACACAGCCTGCGCTGGCAGGCTCGCCCAGTCGAACTTCTGGCGAACCGCCGCACCCGCGACGAGTGCTGTTGCCCCGCCCGGCGCGACACTCACTTCAGTCAGCCCCGCAACTTTCTGCGCCTCGAACTGCTGACGGAAGCGTTCCATCATGATGACGCCCCAGGCATTTGCCGTCGTGGTATCCCAATGCCCGGCTTGCTGACGCGCGAGCACACCGCGCACGAGACGGGGAATTTCAGCGCGCCATCCGGGCATCTCCATCAGCGTCACGATGGTGCGTGCTGCCGTGCCATCGGGCGAATCCATCAACCACCACCAATAGTCGTCGCGCTCACGCACAAATTGCGTGAGCGTGCCAGAACGCACCAGTCGCGCGCGTATCTGCGCTTCCGCCTCGGCCAGCAGCACAGCACGATCCGGCAGATCGGGCATGAGTTGCAAAATCGCCAGCCACGACACCACACCACCGACAGGCCACACGCCAGGCGTGATCGACACCGTGGACAAAAGTTGCGGCGTCGCCCGCTGGTAACGCGCCAGGGCTTCGAGCACCTTGAGTTTGCGGATCGGCCTGTCCTCCCGTGGTGACCACTCACGTTCGTCAAAGGCGATGCGCCCCTCGATGTATCGCTGCAAGCCTTGCAGCATGGGCTCACGTACCTCCCCGGGGAGCGGGTAACCAGAAAGCTGCGCCGCCGTCAGGATGTAAGCCGTGAGCACCGGCGACCCGGAATTCGGACGCGGGTTGCGGAAATAGGCGGCCAGCCCGTTATTGTCAAGATACGCGCCCATGACCGACTGAACCTTCTCCCAGCGCGGCAGATTGCCTGTCGCCAGAGCACGGGAGAGCTGCTGTTCGAGGCACATGTAGGGATAAGCCTCCATCCAGTCATATACCCCGGTATTTGCCGCACCCAATGTTGATTTCAATGCCACCTCGATGCTGCCACGACCGGGCAAAGCCTCCTTCGGACGCAGAACGGGCAGGCTCATGGAGCCATCGAGCTGCGCCAGCGTCGCGGCCAGCACACGCACCGGCGTGCCCGGCAACACTTTCTGCGACACCTTCAGGGCATCGCTGGCCCCGGCGGCTGTTTCCTGAACGCCTGAAGCGCGCGCCTCGACGCGCCAGTCAAGGCGCGTGGCGGCATCGGGCACATCCACGTTCCACGCCACCTCGCGGCCTTCACCCGCCGCCAGCCGGATCATCTGGCGCGGCAAACCGGGCAGCGGCAGCATTCTTCCCCCCACCTGTGCTGAGACACTGGCATCGACGCTAAACCCGGCGGCAGCCCCCGTCAGATTACGCACCGTAAACCCCGCGCGAAAACGGTCGGCATCGCGCACCACGGGCGGCAGGCCCGAAAACAGCTGCACGTCCCGGGTCGTGTTGAAGGTTGCCATGCCCGTCCCGAACAAAGCTGCCCCCTGCTGTGCCACGGCAACCACACGGATGCGTGTCAGGCTATCGTTGAGCGGCAGCTTGACGATGGCCTCCCCGTTATCGTCGAGCATGACACGCGCCTGCCATTTGATGAGCGTATCGAACAGCTCCCGCGTGGGCTGCCGACCCCCGCCGCCGCCAGCGGGCACGGCCTTGAGGCCGAAATGCCGCTTGCCGATTACCTGCGATTGCGCCGTCGAAGTCGACACTGCATAGCCGCGCCGCGCCATGAAACGTGTCAGCAACTCCCACGATTTGTTCGGCGCAAGTTCCAAAAGCGCATCATCGACCGCCGCAAGGGCGAACTCCCCGCCCCGGGCCGGTGTGCCATCGGGCCGCATCACCCGCACCCGAACACTCGCCTCCTCCCGGGTACGATAAATCGCTTGGGCGGGCTCGACGGCAACCTTCAGTTCATACCCTTTTCGCCCCACCCCGATTTCGGCAATACCCAGCTTGTAGGCCGGTTTTCCAAGATCCACCAGCGCGGTCGGCTGCACATCACCGACACGACCACGCACGACGAGCACAGAGACATACACATTGGGGCCATAGTTCGCCTTGACTGGCAGATCAAAAACCGGATCACTGCCCGACAGCGGCATGACGAAACGGTCGATGATGCCTTCGCGCTCGACACTGACCAAAGCCGTCGCCTGGCGGAAAGGCATCTTCACCGTGAAGCGTGCTGTCTCGCCCGGCTCATAATTTTTCTTCCCGGGGGTCACGTCGATGCGGTCGGAATCCCCCTGTTCAAACCAGCGATCCTCGCCCCATTCGCCGCCATCGTCAGGACTCAGCCAAAGCGATGTAGCAGCCTGGCTCTGCCGCCCCCCGGCATCACGGGCGAGAACTTCGAAAACCACTTCCATCGAACTGACGCCACGCTCCCGCCCCGGCAGCCTGATCGCGCACTCGGCCAGGCCACGCGCATCGCTGCGTCCGGCGCAAACCTCGCCCAGCGGGACAGAAACATATTGCGTGTCATAGGAATAAAGCCCGCCGATCAGCCGTTTGCGATGCACCATCGTCCTGATCTGCCAGGCCATGACGCGATACGCGCTATCCGCACGCGGCTTCCAGTCAGCATCAACGATCGCCACGCGAACCTTGCCCGCGCCACCCTCCTCACCCGGCTTCACGCCACGCCAGCTGCCTTCGGCGGCGATACCTGCCTGAACGGCGGCGGGCAACCAGCGCACCGCTGCCGAGGCAGTATGAATTTCACCGGAAGGGTCGGCATATTCCATTTCCGTCCGCAGCCAGCCAGCCACCTTCCATGCCGGAATGTGACGCACGGACACACGGCGAGTGCCACCCGAATCGAGAGTGACATCGCGCTGATCGTCAAACACCACCGCTGCTGGCTGATCGCTTTGCCAGCCGCCATTGCCCATGCGCCCGGCATCGACCGGCTGCGTATTGAAACTATAGCCTTCCAGATGCTCGGGCTGTCCGCTCTGACTGGCATACAGTGGCGTCAGCTCGCTCCGGACACGCACCTTCTCACCGCTGGCCGCACCGCCCGCGAGGTAATTAAGCTTGAGGCTCACTTCGGCGCGATCCCCCGTCAGCGCAGGCCGCGAGTGAGCGACTTCACCCTTGAGCACAGGCAGGCGAAACTCCCCCACGCGGAAGCTGCCGCCTCGCCAGAATCGCGAAGACGGCCACCACTCATCCCCCCCCGCCTCGTCATCGCCTTCACTGCCATAGAAACGCCCCTCATTCTCCCCGCGCGCGCCACCCCGCACGAAGCTGACCCAATATCTGCCGAGCTTCGCCCCGGCAGGCACAGTCCAGTCTGATTCGGCACTCCCGCCCTTCCAGCTCAGCGGCAGCTCGTAGCGAGTATCCGAATTTTCCAGCTGGATCACCATCTTTTCCGGCAACTGCGCGCGCGGTGCCCAGCCATAGCCTGCCGTCGTATGGCGACGTGCGATGTGTTTCATGTGCACCGTTTCCCCGACACGAAACAGCGGACGATCGAAAACAGTATGCGTCAGTACATCGGGCAGCACGGCATACCCCCAGGGCAACTGAAAACGCCAGGATTCGATCCCCTCCTGCCACGTCGAGAGCACGAAAGAAAAGTCCTCGATACCGTCCAGCGTCGCCCGTGCCGAAACGTAGTAACCATACAGGCCACGCTGGCAGGTTCGTGGCGGCTCGGGAAGCCGGCGGCGCACCGCCATCGTTCCATCAGCACCCGTCTTGCCAAAGGCAATCTGCGTCCCGCGGCAATCACGCAACGAAATGCTGGCATCCGCCACCGGCTTGCCCGTATCCAGCGTCGTCACCCAGACAAGCTGGTTCTCGGCCCCCTGCTTGAAATGCACGGCAAGATTGGTATTCAGTGCCGCGCTATGTACGAACATCGGCGCGCCAGTCTCCAGCAGACTGCGCCCAAGCCTGGCCGATTCCGCCTCAACGACGTAATAGCCAGGCTCCCCCAGCGGAATACCGACCACCTCCATTGGCTTCGGGCCATGCGGCTTGGGCAGCAGCCAGATTTTTGCATCCTCGTCGCCTTGCAGCACACTCTGCGCGCGTGCTTCGGGTTTTCCATCCGCATAATCCGACAAACGTCCAAAAAGGGCGATCACATCCTCGTCGCGCGTGACGCGCCGGACACGCAAACGCGCTGCCGTGCCAGGCGGCGTACCGTCCGGGGTTTTCAGACCGGGCAGGCCGTCTGCGGCCAGAACATCGAGATTCCGCAAAGTTACCGGCAACAGGCCACCCGTCTTGAACTCGACAATGCCGAAATCCGCTGAAAACTTGAGCAGCGGCGGATAGTCCGCCGTCTTCAGCACCACAGCGGCGAGTCGTTCACGATTGGCCAATGGCCGCCCGGCATCGTCACGCAGCTGCGTCGGCAGCTTGAGGCGAAACTCGGCTTCGGCGGGAAAAGGGCCTTTGAATTCGACCCGGTCAACAGTTTCGGCTTCGGCTTCGGCTTCGCCGCCCTCCGGGTAGCCGAGAAGCTCCGGTGCCCATTCCTGCCCTTTCGGCCCGACAAGGCGCAGCTTCTCGGCATCGGCCCGCATCAGCGGCGCAGTAAAGTCCAGAGGAATGGAAGCCAGAGGGTGGCAAGCCGCCCGGGCATTTTCACGAGGACAAGTTACCTGCACACTGAATTCCGGGCGAACCTGAAATTCGTGGGATGACTGCCGCGTTGTCAATAACCCGCTACTCCCCTTGATGCCTGCTCCCCAGAACAACTTGACCCTGGCCCCGTTCGGCAGGCGGCGCGCGCAGCGCAGCAAAACCGTACGCGGCCCCGGCTGAAGATCGCTGCGTCGCGCCGCATCGGCCAGCTTCTTCTGTTCAGCGACACCGACGAGTTTCACCGGAATCGACTCGCCTATCCCCTCGGCCACACACCAGGCCTTCGGCTCGATGCTGGCAAAGTCGACGTCACCTGCCGTATGCACAACGAATACAGCCTCCTCGTCGATATGCCGGTCACCATAGCCCAGCGTCGTCACCTGTGTTGCCCACGGCCCGCCAGTATTGAAGTGGTAGACCGCCGCCATTGTCAGCGGCTGCCCGGCGGCATCCTTGAGCCCGGCCACCGGCCTGAACTCGCAACGCACCCCCGCTGGCAAATCCGGCGAAAAATCGACGGCCCAGGTACGCACATCCACCCAGCGCGTCTTTCCGGCAATGCCCTGCGCGCCGCTGCAGGAAAATTCCAGCGGAGCCGGGCCGGCAATATCTCCGAGCGGGCGCACCGGCGCATCGAACTGCGCCGTGACCTGGGTGACATGCAAGGCTTCACCCTGCGGCGTGAAATGTGTGAGCCCGGCAGCCGTCACGCCAACCGAAAAAACCGTCACGAAGCAAGGAACAAGCAGGGAAAGAACAGGCCGGAAAAGATGCAAACGATGCAAGATTTTCATGAGAAATTTCTGGCAGGAAAATGAAATATGACTGCTGATTCTAGCCGCGAAGCCTGCATCCTGAATCCGAAGGTTTGATGCTAACCTTCGCGCCTGCCCGATTCCGGAGAAATGACATGCCCCCCCATGATTCCAGCACCCCCAGCACCACGGCCCCCCGCTTCGCCGGTAAAACAGCCATTGTCACCGGAGCCGCCTCGGGCATCGGCCGGGCAACACTCGTCCGTCTCGTCGCAGAGGGTGCTACGGTGCTCGGTGTCGATCTCAATGAGGCAGGGCTGGCCGAAACACTGCAGCAGGCGCAAACCAGCGTTGCCCACGGTGGCCAGGCACAAAGCGCGATGGCTTCCGTCGCCGATGAAGCCGCCATCCAGCGGATTTTCTCCGGTTTTGCAGAAAGTGCCGGCCGCCTCGATGTGCTGGTGAATATGGCCGGTTTCCTGCGCTCCGCGCACACGACAGAAACCACCCTGCAAAGTTTCCTCGACATCCTCCAGGTCAACCTCGTCGGCACTTTCCTGTGCTGCCGCGAAGCCCTGCCGCATTTGCTGAAAACGCAAGGCAATATCGTCAATGCCGCTTCGACATCAGCCTATTACGGCCACCCCTACATGGCAGGCTATTCGGCCAGCAAGGGCGGCGTTGCGGCAATGACCCATGCCCTGGCCTGGGAATATCTCAAACAGGGCGTTCGCGTCAATGCCGTCGCCCCCGGCGGTATCATGACCCCCCTGGTGGAAGGCACACCCGCCGGGCTGCCGGAAAATGCCGACACCCGCCTGTTCGCCCACCTCACGCCGATGACGCGATTTGGCACACCCGAAAATGTCGCCGGTGTCATTGCCATGCTGGCCTCCGGAGACGGCGCGCACATGACCGGAGAAATCGTCCGCATCGATGGCGGGGTGCATAGCTGACGCGCATCAGGGCACGGCGTTAGTCAATCCGGAGTTATCCAGCCGGTAGAGCCTGAAGCGGCCAATCTGCGTCAGCATCGTCGCCTTCGCTGCCAGCGGCGTCTCCTGGAATGTTGCTTCGCGGTCATTCATCACAACGACCAGACGCTCCCCATCGCGCGCCAGCACCTGTGCTGCGCTGACCAGATTCGGGTGTGAAGGTTGCAGATGGCTGCCGTAATAAAGGTCGTTGCTCTGGCAATCGATCACGGGCAGGGTGCGCTCCAGGTAAATCGGCAGGGCACCGACCGTCTCGAAATCCTGATACAGATAAACCGTCGCATGGGGTGCGTTCTGTCGGATATAGCTCGCCATATTGCGGGCCGACATGACGGGCTCAGCCAGATCGACGAGATGATCGAACTGAAAAGACACGGGCAAAATCAACCCGCCGACACACAATAAGGCCACGCGCCGCCAGCCCATCTGGGCGAAGCACAAGGCCGTCATGGACAAACAGAGCAGCACGGCGATGGTCAGCGCGCCACTGCCGTCACGCACGGGAACAATGGGGTCAGCCTGCCCATTTCGCACAGCCCAGACTCGCCAGGCCCAGACAACGACAAACGACATGACCGGCAAAGCGATGGAAAGCACGAGCCAGGCACGTCGCCGCGCGCGCAGCAGCTCGGGCAGATAATCCGCCGTGAGCAGGGCGATCGCCGGCAGGCACAGGATGATGTAGTAGTTGGCCTTGGCACTCGACGCCGAAAAGAAGGCGAATGGAATCCCGACACACAACCACAGGAACCGCCGCACCTCCCTTTGCGCCGGCTCGGCCTTGCGCGACGCCGACAGCCAGCCGAACAGGAACACCCCCGCCCAGGGAAAGAGAAAAAGCAGCAACCTCGGCACATAGTAGAACACTGAACCCGAATAGTAATCGTGCGGTTCGCGCAAGCCGAGAAAGCGCAGGATGTGCTCATTGACGATGAAGTAATACGCCGAACCGGGCTGCCGCCATTCGATGGCGAGCAACCACAAGCTAAGCGGCGTGATCAGCAGCAGGCCGGCCCAGGGGTCGCGCAGGGCCTTTCGCAGCCATTCCCGGTGCGCCGGCGTCATCGCGTAATCGGCCAGCAGAATCAGCCCGAACAGTGCGATGGACAAGGGCCCCTTGATGAGTGCCGACAACCCCAGCAGTGCCATCCCCAGCCGCCAATGCCCCGGACTGTGCTGACGAAAGGCTGCCATCGCACTAAAGCAGGCGCAGGAGAACAGGAGCGTCAGCAGCAGATCAGGCATGGCCACGCGCGACATGACATCCATGCCCAGACTGGTCATCAGGATAAAGGCCGCCGCAAAACCATAACGCCCAATCCCCAGCATCACCGAATAACGCGTCAGCGCCAGCACCAGCGTCAGCCCGGCGCAGGCGGTGACAAGACGGGCCGCCCACTCGCTGGTTCCAAAGGCCAGACGGGCGGCTGCCAGCAGCCAGATCAGCAATGGCGGCTTTTCCAGGTAGGGAAAGTCATTCAGCGTCGGAATCGCCCACTGCCCGGAGAGCACCATTTCGCGCGCCGATTCGACATACAGCGACTCATTGCCGTTGATGATGCCGTACCGGCCCATACCTGAAAAAAAGCTCCACCAGGCCAGCACCAGCAGGCCAGCATAGCCCAGGATTTTCAGCCAGCGTTCACGGGAAGACGAAGGCGGTATCGGCCCGACGGTTGATGAAGATGCTGCGCTCAAGGTAAGCCACCCGATTCAGGAATGTAATGCCGTTTTCTCCGGTGTGGCATCCCGGCAGAATTTCCGGAACAGCAGCGGCAGAAGCAACAGGGTGAATATTGTCGCAGAAACAGACAGATGCAAGCCAGGCAGGCCAAGCCCCCTGAGCCCGCCACCCCAGGTGAAGGGAGGCATGGCAAAACGGCCTTCAGTGTCCATGCCGTAACGTTGAAGTCAATACGCAGGCGTCACGGACAGGGCAATCGGCCGCATCGCCCGTTTCGATCTGCACCGTGACATGATGAATGCCGAACCGGTGCCCGATGTCGTGTGACAGTGCCTGCAAAAAGGCATCGCCCGGATGCCCCGCCGGGCAAACCAGATGGGCCGTCAGCGCGTTTTCTGTCGTGCTCATGCCCCAGATATGCAGGTCATGCGCCTCGCTGACTTCCGGCAGGCTGAGCAGCCAGGCGCGAACTTCCGGAATGGAGATGCCCGGCGGCACACCCTGCAGGGCAAGGGTGATGGCATCCCGCAACAAGGACCAGGTGCTCCAGGTGATGACGATGACCAGCAACAGCGTCACGGACGGATCAAGCCATTGCCAGCCGGTAAACATGACGACCACGCCAGCGATGACGACACCCAGCGACACCACCGCATCGGCGAGCATGTGCAGATAGGCTCCACGGATATTGAGATCATGCTGGCTGCCCGCCATGAACAGCCAGGCAGTCAGGCCATTGATGAAAACACCGCAAAGCGCGACGATGACGACAGTCTGCCCTTCGGTGGCCTGCGGGGTGTTGAAGCGTTCCACGGCTTCCCAGGCCAGGCCACCCGTGACCAGCAAAAGCAGGATGGCGTTGGCCAGTGCGCCCAGAATCGAGGAGGCGCGCAGCCCAAAGGTATAGCGTTCGCTGGGAATACGCCGCGCCAGCACCGCCGCCCCCCAGGCTAGCACGAGGCTCAGGACGTCGCCAAGGTTGTGAACAGCATCCGCGATCAAAGCCAGAGAATGCGAGGCCACGCCAAAGCCCCACTCGACCAGGACAAAAGCTGAATTGAGCAGGATGCCAATCAGAAAAGCGCGGCCAGCCTCCGGAACATGAGGCGAATGGTGGGAATGGTGGGCATGTGAGACGTGAACATGGTCATGCGCCTCATGCCCCATGCCTTACGCTCCCAGTACCCCGGTGATGAGGCTCTTGATCTGCGGGGCGCTGGCGTCCATCACCACGAAACGCTGCGGGAGATTTTCGATGCCCTGCATGGCGGCGGGGCGTTCCGGCTCATGGCCCAGGGCTTCCCGGATCGTGTCGGAAAATTTGCAGGCCTGCGCGGTTTCGAGACAGACCAGCGGCACGCCAGTTTCCCGGTGTTCCAGCCCCACCTTGAGTCCATCGGCCGTGTGGGTGTCGAGTGTGACGCCATACCGGGCGTGGGACTGTCGTATGGTCGCCAGCCGGTCGGCATGGGTGCTGCGGCCGGAAACGAAGCCAAATTCGCCAAGACGCGAGAAGTGGGGTGTCCCGGCCAGATCAAAAGCTCCTCCGCCATCGACCTTGCTCCAGAGTTCGCTTACCGTGGCGGCGTCGCGGCCCACCAGATCAAAGACAAATCGCTCGAAGTTCGAGGCTTTGGAAATGTCCATCGACGGGCTGCTGGTGTGGAAGGTTTGCGCCGTGCCGCGCGGCCGGTAAGCACCGCTGCGGAAGAATTCGTCGAGCACGTCGTTTTCGTTGGTGGCAAGAATCAGCTTGCGGATGGGCAAGCCCATCATGCGGGCGATATGGCCCGCGCAGATGTTGCCGAAATTGCCCGAGGGCACGCTGAAGCTGACCTGTTCGTCGTTTGATTGCGTTGCCGCGAAATAACCCTTGAAGTAATACACGATCTGCGCTGCGACACGCGCCCAGTTGATCGAATTGACCGTGCCGATCTTGTTCTTTTCCTTGAAGGCGTGGTCGTTGCTGACAGCCTTGACCATGTCCTGGCAATCGTCAAAAACGCCCCGGACGGCGATGTTGTGGATGTTGTCATCTTGCAAGGAGAACATCTGCGCGGTCTGGAAACGGCTCATCTTGCCGTGCGGCGAGAGCATGAAGACGCGGATGCCGCGCTTGCCCCGCATGGCGTATTCCGCCGAGGAACCGGTGTCGCCCGAGGTGGCACCGAGAATGTTGAGTTCGGCTCCTGTCTTGGCCAGCGTGTATTCGAACAGGTTGCCAAGCAGCTGCATGGCCATATCCTTGAAGGCCAGTGTCGGTCCGTTGGAGAGCTCAAGAATATGCAACCCGGGTTCCAGCGTGCGAAGCGGCGTGATCTGCGCGGCATTGCCCGCCGCCTCCCCGGGGCGTGTATTGCAATATACGGCAGGCGTGTAGGTGCGCTCGACCAAAGCCCGCAGATCCGCAGCGGGGATGTCGGTAATGAACCTGCTCAAAACCTGGTACGCCAGATCAGCATAGGAGAGCGTGCGCCATTGCGCGAGTTCTTCCTTTGTGATTTTCGGGTAAGTCTCGGGCAGGTACAGGCCGCCATCGGGTGCGAGGCCTGCGAGCAGGATTTCCGTAAAGTTTTTGGCAGGAGACTTGCCCCGGGTGCTGATGTAGCGCATGACCATCTTTCGTCGAACGTGCGGGAATGTTTTTGTTTATTTGTCCAGCTCTTCCAGGCGCAGGCGGATGACCTGGCGTTTGACCACCGGGAGAGCTTCGATCCGGGCGATGGCCGCCTCGATATGTCGTTCGCGTGCCTGGTGCGTCAGCATGATGATGTCGGTCTGTGATTCGCCTTCGCTGTGCTCACGCTGGATCATGGCCTCGATGGAAATTTCCTGGTCGGCCAGGATGCGCGTGATGTCGGCAAGCACACCCGGCTTGTCTTCGACGCGCAACCGCAGGTAGTGACGCGTCTCGACTTCGGCCAGCGGCAGGATGGGGGTGTCCTGAACGGCATGAGGCTGGAAAGCCAGATGCGGCACACGATGCTCCGGGTCGGCCGTTTGCATGCGCGCCACATCGACGAGATCGGCGATCACTGCCGAAGCGGTGGGTTCAGCCCCGGCTCCCTTGCCGTAATAGAGCGTTGCCCCCACGGCATCGCCCTGCACCACCACGGCGTTCATCGCACCTTCGACATTGGCGATCAGGCGTCTGGCCGGGATCAGCGTCGGATGCACTCGCAGCTCGATGCCATTGTCCTTGCGTTTGGTGATCCCGAGCAGCTTGATGCGATAACCAAGCTGCTCCGCGTACTTGATGTCTTCGGCTTCGAGACGGCTGATGCCCTCGACATGCGCTTTATCGAACTGCACCGGAATGCCAAAGGCAATCGCCGCCATGATGGTGAGCTTGTGCGCGGCATCCACACCTTCGACGTCGAAAGTCGGGTCGGCCTCGGCATAACCCAGACGCTGCGCTTCTTTCAGCACCTCGGCAAAGGGCAGGCCCTTGTCGCGCATTTCGGAAAGGATGAAATTCGTCGTGCCATTGATGATGCCCGCCACCCACTGGATACGGTTGGCAGTCAGGCCCTCACGCAGTGCCTTGATGATGGGAATCCCTCCGGCTACGGCAGCTTCAAAGCCGACCATGACATTTTTCGCGCGCGCGGCCGCGAAAATCTCGTTGCCATGCTTGGCCAGCAAAGCCTTGTTGGCTGTCACGACGTGCTTGCCGTTTTCGATGGCTTTCATCACCAGTTCCCGGGCGAC
>CAZFPI010000035.1:0-24133 GCA_964521075.1 uncultured Sterolibacterium sp. | reverse complement strand
AGGAAAGTCGTTGAATTTGCCCACGCCATCGGCGTCTCCGTCGAAGCCGAGCTGGGTGTGCTCGGCTCGCTCGAAACCATGAAAGGCGACAAGGAAGACGGCCACGGCGCAGAAGGCACGATGACCCGTGAGCAATTGCTGACGGATGTGAACCAGGCCGCCGACTTCGTCAAAAAGACCAACTGCGACGCCCTGGCCATCGCCATCGGCACCTCCCACGGCGCGTACAAATTCACCAAGAAACCCACGGGCGACATTCTCGCCATCGACCGCATCGCCGAAATCCACGCCCGCCTGCCCAACACCCATCTGGTGATGCATGGTTCTTCGTCCGTGCCGCAAGAACTGCTGGCTGAAATCCGCGAATTCGGCGGCGACATGAAGGAAACCTACGGCGTGCCGGTCGAAGAGATCGTGCGCGGCATCAAGCATGGCGTTCGCAAGGTCAATATCGACACCGACATCCGCCTGGCGATGACGGGAGCCATCCGCCGCTACTTTGCCGAAAACCCCTCGAAATTCGACCCGCGCGACTACCTCAAGCCTGCGCGCGAAGCCGCCAAGAAGATCTGTCTTGCTCGCTATGAAGCCTTCGGCTGTGCGGGCCGCGCCTCGCAGATCAAACCGCTTTCGCTCGAAAAAATGGCCGACCGCTACAAGAGCGGCGAGCTCAACCAGATCGTCAAATAACCTCTTTCATCCAGACCGCCATGAACACCCCCACTTCCCTGTTCGAATCGAACCTGCCCAGCCTTCAGCTTCTTGGCCGTGGCAAGGTGCGCGACATCTATGCCGTTAGCGACGACCTGCTGCTGATCGTCACCAGCGACCGCCTGTCGGCCTTCGATGTGATCCTGCCCGACCCCTTGCCGGGCAAGGGTGAAGTGCTCACGGCGGTCGCCAATTTCTGGTTTGGCAAGCTCTCGCACATCATCGCCAACCAGCTCACCGGCATCGACCCCGAATCCGTCGTCAAGACCGAAGAAGAACGCGCCCAGGTGCGTGGCCGCAGCCTCGTCGTCAAACGTCTCAAACCCTTGCCCATCGAAGCCGTCGTGCGCGGCTACCTGATCGGCTCGGGCTGGAAGGATTACCAGCAGACCGGCGCGGTTTGCGGTATTTCCCTGCCTGCCGGGCTGCGCCAGGCCGAGCAGCTGCCGCAGGCCATCTTCACCCCCGCCACCAAGGCCGAAATCGGCGAGCACGATGAAAACATCGACTTTGCCACCGTCGAAAAGATGATCGGCCCGGAGCTCGCCGCCCAGGTACGCGATGTTTCCCTGCGCCTCTACCGCGAAGCCGCCGCCCATGCGCGGGTGCGCGGCATCATCATCGCCGACACCAAGTTTGAATTCGGCCTCGATGCCAGTGGCCGGCTGCACCTCATCGACGAAGTGCTCACCCCCGATTCCTCACGCTTCTGGCCTGCAGACCAATACCAGGTCGGCATCAGCCCGCCCAGCTTCGACAAACAGTTCGTGCGCGACTATCTCGAAACGCTGGACTGGAACAAACAGGCTCCTGGCCCCCGTCTGCCCGAAGAAATCATCGCCCGCACCACGGCCAAGTATCGCGAAGCCCTGACCCGTCTCACCGGGCAAGCCTGATTCCTTTTTCGTCCTCACGCCCAGCCATGAACCCCCTGCTCGATTTCTCCGGTCTGCCGCGCTACGACGCGATCGAACCAACCCATGTCGCCCCGGCCATCAATGAACTCATTGCCGAAAATCGCCGCGTGATCGACGGGCTGGCCCAGCCTCAGACCCCCGCCAGCTGGGCAGGCTTCATGGCCCCCCTCTCCGATGCAAGCGAGCGGCTCTCCCGTGCCTGGGGCATCGTGGGGCATTTGCACTCGGTCAAGGACATCCCCGCCTGGCGCGAGGCCTACAACGCGCAACTGCCCGAAATCACGCAGTTTTATGCCGAGCTGGGGCAAAACCAGGCCCTGTTCGACAAGCTCAAGGCACTGCGGGCCGGCTCCGAATACGCCACGCTGAATACCACCCGCCAGCGTATCGTCGAGAACGACCTGCGCGATTTCCGTCTTTCCGGTGCCGATCTGCCCGAAGCCGACAAGCCTCGTTTTCAGGCTATCCAGCAGGAGCTGGCCGCACTGGAAGCGAAGTTTTCCGAAAACCTCCTCGACGCCACCAATGCACACAGCGAGTACGTGGATGACGAAGCCGAACTGACCGGCATTCCCGCCGATGTCTGTACGGCGGCCAAAGACGCCGCCCAGCGGGAAGGCAAGACCGGATGGAAATTCACCCTGCACGCGCCTTCTTATGGCCCGGTGATGCAGTATGCCGACCATCGCCCCCTGCGCGCGCGCATGTACCGCGCCTACGCCACCCGCGCCTCCGAGCTGGGAGACCCGAAGCTCGACAACACGCCGCTGATCGGGAAAATCCTGCAGCTGCGCGCCGAAGCCGCGCATCTTCTGGGGTATGCGAATTACGCCGAAGTGTCGCTGACGCCGAAAATGGCGGATACGCCGGAACAAGTCACGGATTTCCTGCGTGAAATCGCCGCGAAAGCCCGGCCCTTTGCCGAAAAGGATCTGGCCGAACTGCGCGAGTTCGCCGCAAAAGAACTCGGCATGCCAGCTCTCGAAAGCTGGGATCTCGCCTGGGCAGCGGAAAAACTCAAGCAGGCCCGCTACGCATTTTCTGATGAAGAAGTCCGGCAATACCTGCCCGAGCCGAAAGTGCTCGAAGGCCTCTTCCGCGTCATCCGTGCCCTGTTCAACGTGACTCTCGCCCCGGATCAAGCCCCCGTCTGGCATCCTGACGTGCGTTTCTTCCGCATCGAACGCGAAGGACGGCTGATCGGCCAGTTCTACCTCGACCTCTACGCCCGCGAAGAAAAGCGCGGCGGAGCATGGATGGACGAAGCCATCACACGCCGACGTCTGGCCGATGGCGGCATCCAGACGCCGGTCGCCTACCTCAACTGTAATTTCCCCGCCCCCGTCGGCAACAAGCCTGCCTGCTTCACGCATGACGAAGTCATCACCCTGTTTCACGAATGCGGCCACGGCCTGCACCACCTGCTGACCGAAGTCGAAGAACTCGCTGTCTCCGGCATCCATGGCGTGGAATGGGATGCGGTCGAACTGCCCAGCCAGTTCATGGAAAACTTCTGCTGGGAACGGGAAGTTATCGAAGGCATGACCAGCCACGTCGACACCGGCCAGACACTCCCCCACGCCCTGTTCGACAAAATGCTGGCCGCAAAAAATTTCCAGAGCGGCCTGACCACCCTGCGCCAGATCGAATTCGCCCTCTTTGACCTCCGGCTGCACAGCGACTTCGACCCTCAAGGCAGCCAGACCGTCCTGCAACTGCTCGACGAGGTCCGCCGCGAGGTCGCCGTCATCCTCCCGCCAGAATGGCAGCGTTTCCCGCACAGCTTCTCGCACATCTTCGCGGGCGGCTATTCCGCAGGCTACTACAGCTACAAATGGGCTGAAGTCCTCTCTGCCGACGCCTACGCCGCCTTCGAAGAAATCGCCGCGCATTCCGGAGCGGGCAGTGTGCTCGATGCGGCCACCGGTGCGAAGTTCTGGCGGGAAATTCTCGCCGTGGGCGGCTCCCGCCCGGCCCTCGAATCCTTCCGCGCCTACCGTGGCCGCGAGCCGGGTGTAGATGCACTCTTGCGGCATAATGGCATGTCAAACAACTAGGCAGGAGGCATTCATGTCCATCCCGCGAATTTCGCTGCGCGTTTCGTTGCATGGCAGTTTGCTGCTTTCCCTGCTTCTCGCGCCCCCTCTCCAGGCGCAGACTACCTACCGCTGGGTCGACAAAACCGGGCAGGTGCATTATTCCGACCAGCCACCACCGCCCGAGGCCGTCAAAAATTTTGAAGCCAAAAAGCTCAAGGGCCCCAATGTCATCGACACCGGTGGCGCATTCGCCTACGAAACCGGCCGGGCCAGCAAAAAATCCCCCCTGACGCTCTACACCGCCGACACCTGCAAAGAAGACTGCCGCCAGGCGCGCGACCTCCTGAAACAGCGCGGCGCGCCCTACAACGAAAAGGAAATCCGGACACAATCCGATGCCGACGCCTTCCGCCAGGCCACAGGCAGCCAGGAACTCTTCGTTCCCGTCCTTCAGGCAGGAGGCAAGACCTCGAAGGGCTTTGAAGAAGGGGCCTGGAACCGTCTGCTCGATGAAGCAGGCTACCCGGCCCGGGGGGATGCAAAGCCACCCGCCGCCGCACCGGCGAATCCCCCGCCATCGAAGCCCTGAACCGCCCGGCCACTCAGCCCATGAAAGCCATGATTCTCGCCGCAGGCCGGGGCGAACGCATGCGCCCCCTGACGGACAAGACCCCCAAGCCACTCCTGCCCGTCGGCGGAAAACCGCTCATCGTCTGGCAAATCGAACGCCTGGTCGCAGCAGGCATCCGTGACATCGTCATCAACCACGCCCATCTTGGCGAGCAGCTCGTAGCCGCGCTGGGCGATGGCCGCGCATGGGGCGCGAACATCCTCTGGTCGCCGGAAGCCGAAGCCCTGGAAACCGCCGGAGGCATCTTCAAAGCCCTGCCGCTCCTGGGCCGATCCCCCTTCCTTGTCGTTAGTGCCGACATTTACTGCGAATGCGACTATCGCGCGCTCATCGAGGCCAGCCCGCTCGACAAAAACGCGCAGGCCCTGCTCTGGATGACAGACAACCCCGTCTGGCATCCTGCCGGCGATTTCGCCCTGCGCGATGCCTGTCTGCACCTGACAGGCGAACCTCGTCTGACCTACGCCAACTTCGGCCTGTTCCGCCCGGAAATGCTGGCCGATGCTCCCGAACTCTCGCCGGGCAAGAAACTGCCGCTACGCCCCTTGCTCGACCGCCTGATCCCGGCAGGAAAAATTCAGGGCGCGAAACTGGAAGGGCTATGGGACAACCTGGGCACCCCCGAACAACTGGCCCGGCTCGATACCCGGCTACGCGCAGCCACCCCGGGCTTGCCCGGGCAGAAAACGGGCGAAAGCGGCCGGTAGCGGCGCGTTTTCCAGGCTGCGCTGGGCGAAGATGAAACGGCCATCGCAGACAAAGCCCAGTTCGTCCCAGGCCAGGGCATTCAAGGCATCGCGCAAGGCGCACAGGGCATCCTGATCGCAAGCCGGGTCATGCGGAAAGAGGGCCAGTACCGCGCCATCGAAATGGCTGCAGCGATGCAGGAAAAAAGGCTGCTGCTCGCGGGTTCGGCCATTGACGTAGATGCGTGGCGCGTCGGTCTGCGGGTAGCCACGCCCCCAGTGCCACCAGTTGTGCTCGTCAAAGGGCCGGATGCCGCGCGCCATCAGCCGTTCCTTGTGCGGCAGCAGGACAGTCGGCGGTGGGTCATCCTTGTCCACCCAGATCATGCGGCGTGTCTGGCCGGTTTTCACCGTGCTGGAGCAGACAAAATCCCGGTGGCCGTCCGTCTCGCTGGCATAAATATCATCCGCACCAGAGACTGCGCCGACCTTGACGCTGACAATATCCCGCAGATGGAGCGTGTACTTTTCGCGGGCAAAAATCAGGTGACCAGCGGCTTCGACCAGATGCCGCTGTTGCCAGCCGGGAGCGGCCAGGGCGTCTGCCAGACGGTCGCGCACGCCGATTTCGGCATAACGCAGCGCGCGGTCGAAGCGGCCTTTTTCAAAACGCCAGATCAGGCAATTAGGGACAGCCCCTGAAAACACCCGCGCATCGCCCAGCTCGATGGCGTCGGTGATCGTACCCTGCTCGAACAGCCAGCGGTTGAGCCTGACGCTGGATGTGGTCTTGAGGAAATCGCGCGGCGTGATGAAGATCAGCTCGCCGCCGTCCTTTAGATGGCGCACGGCCTTTTCGATGAAGAACAGATACAGGTTGGATCGCTGGTCGAACAGCCGCGAGCGCAACAGGCCCTGCGTGGCCGGGGCGATATCCTGATAACGGACATAGGGCGGGTTACCAATGACCGTGGCGAACTTTTCCCGTTCCGGATAGGCGAAAAAATCGATGTTGAGACTGCCCGGCGGCGCATGGCGCGCATCCAGCTCGATGGCCACACAGCCTGGCAGCTGACGGGAAAAAGCACCATCGCCGCAGGAGGGTTCCAGCACCCGCCCGCTGTTGCGCCGCAGGGCCAGCATGGCCTGGACGACGCTGGGCGGAGTGAAAACCTGGCCCAGTCCATCAACGTCATGCACCGGACCATCCGGGGAGCGTCGTATTGACAGGCTCATGGCATGACCGGAAACAGTGGGCTGCGAGGCATGTTGAGCCTAGAAACCGCAGCCCGTGACAACGATGACAACGACGATGGCGATGGCGATTAGTGATCCAGCCCCGTCAGCCGGATGCCGGCGTGGCATTCGTACTGTTTGTTGATGAAGATCAGCAGCGAGGTCAGGGCTTCGACGGCGGCGGCGTTGGCCCCGCTGCCAGCGTGGAAGCCGCGCATGCCGGCAGCTTCGACCAGCTTGATGACCTCACTACGGGCATCCTTGCTGTCGCCACAGACCAGCACATCGCAATCGAGCCCCATGCCTTCTTGCAGGTGGTGGGCGGCGACGTTCTGGAAGGCGGAGACGACCTTGACGTTCTCACCCAGCAACGCCTGGGCGATCTGGCCGGCGGAGCCTTCCGGCGGCAGCTGCACGCGGGCGACCTTGGGCGGTACGAGCGGCACGGTGACGTCGATGAGGATCTTGCCCTGGAGGGCTTCCTTCACGGATTCCAGCGTGCTTTTCTGGTGGCTGAAGGGGACAGTCATGGCGACGATGTCGGCGGCTTGCGCGGCGGCGAGGTTGTCGGCAGCACGGACGGTGACGCTCTTCACGCCGCGCTCGGCCATCAGTTTCTGCAGGTCGGCGGCGGCGGCCTCGGCCTTGTCGATGGTGCGCGAGCCGATGATGACTTCATAACCGGCCTGTGCCCAGCGACGGGCAAGCCCTGTGCCGAGATCACCGGTGCCGCCGAGGATGGCGAGGGTGGGGAGTTTTTCGCTCATGGGATTTTTGTCCAGTAAGAGTTGTTCAATCGGAAACTATCTGGGAAAACAAATACCGTTCGCGGTGAGCCTGTCGAACCGCAGATCCCGTGCCTCGATGTGCGTTCTCCGCGTCACTGACACAGGCCTTCGACAAGCTCAGGCCGAACGGTGGTTCATAGCGCGCAGCTCAACGCCCGGTGAAATT
Source organism: uncultured Sterolibacterium sp. (assembly GCA_964521075.1). Taxonomy (GTDB): domain Bacteria; phylum Pseudomonadota; class Gammaproteobacteria; order Burkholderiales; family Rhodocyclaceae; genus Sterolibacterium. The sequence continues at coordinate 16,959 of CAZFPI010000035.1, read as the reverse complement.
CGGCTTGCGCTTCTCGGCGAAGGCACGCGGGCCTTCCTTGGCGTCTTCGGAGTTGAACACGCGCGGGGCGATGCTCTTTTCGAGCACGAATTTCGGTTCGTTGTTAAGCGCGCGCACGGCGATTTCCTTGGCGGTACGCACGGCCAGCGGGCCGTTTTCGCAGATTTTCTCGGCCCAGGCCAGGGCTTCTTCGAGCACCTTGTCAGCGGGGACGACCTTGTTGACCAGGCCGATGTCGTAAGCGCGCTTGGCGTCGATGCTCTGGCCGGTCAGCAGCAGTTCCATCGCCACCGCCCAGGGGATCTGCTGCGGCAGGCGGATGTGCGAGCCCCCCGAGGGAATCACGCCCCACTTCACTTCGCCCAGACCGAACTGGGCATTTTCGGAGGCGATGCGGATGTCCATGCCTTGCAGGAATTCGAGCCCGCCCGCGATGCAAAAGCCATTCACGGCGGCGATGATGGGCTTGAAGATGTGCTGGAAGGGACGTTTGGCCGGGTCTTCATAGCCCATCTGGTCGCCAGCGGCGATAGCGGGCAGGGCGTCCTTGATGTCCATGCCGGTACAGAAGGCCTTGTTGCCCGCGCCGGTGATGACGGCGACCCAGAGGTTCGGGTCGGCGTTGAAGTCGTCAAAGGCGGCGTCCATGCCGACCAGCATTTCGCGCGTGAAGGCGTTGTAGGCATCGGGACGGTTGATGGTCATCAGGGCGATGCGGCCGCGCTTTTCGTAGGTAAAGGTGGCAGGCAGATTCAGGGACATGAGGGTTCCTCTTGTGGGATGTTGGGTTGAAAGGGGAAATCAGGCGCGCTTGAAGTAGGGCAGGGTGACTTCCGGTGTGACGGCCTTGAAATCAACCACCACCGGCATGCCGATCTGCAAATCCTTGGGCGCGACATCGGAGAGCTGTGTCAAAAGGCGCACGCCGCCTTCGAGCTCGATCACCACCGGAGCGTAAGGCGTGGAGGTCGCGAAGGCCGGATGCAGCGCACGCTCAACCACCGTCCAGGTGTAGACCGTGCCCTGACCGCTGGATTTGGCCCATTCCCACTTGAAAGAGCTGCAACGCGGGCAGATTTCGCGGGGGATGTGACGCCAGGTGCCGCAGTCAGTGCAACGCTGGAAGCGCAACTCGCCTTTTGCACACCAGTCGTAGAACTCCTTGGTCAGCCCTTCGAGCAGGGGCAAGGGCTTGTTGTAAGCAGTTTCTGTCATGTTTTTCCCCTTCTTAGCGGCGCAGGATGGCGATGCTGCCATCGCCGAAATCGCCCCAGCCGGTGACCACGCCGATTTCGGCATCCTTGACCTGACGTTCGCCGCATTCACCGCGCAACTGACGCACGGCTTCGACCAGATGGCCAACCCCTAGCGAGTGAGCATGCGAAAGCAGGCCGCCGTGGGTGTTGACCGGCAGACGCCCCCCCAGCTCGATACCGCCATTTTCGACAAAGGCACCGCCTTCGCCGCGTTTGCAGAACCCGGCTTCTTCGAGCTGCTGGATCACTTCAAAGGTGAAGCAGTCGTAAATCTGGGCGAAATCGACATCCGCCGGAGTCACGCCCGCCATGCGGAAGGCTTCCGGCGCGGCGATGCTTAGACCGACCTGATGCATGTCGGGGCGGTTGGGAATCTCGTCGGCGGGGTAGGGCTGGCCAGCCGCAGCACCCATGACGTAAATGGGCTTTTGCTTCAGATCGCGTGCCCGTTCTACGCTGGTGACGACAAAGGCCGCACCGCCGTCCGTTTCCAGACAGCAGTCGAGCAGTTTGTACGGGTCGGCAATCATCATGGAAGCCAGATAGTCTTCCATGGTCAGCGGCTTGCCGTGCATGAGGGCGGCCGGGTTGAGATTGGCGTGCTTCCTCATGGCGATGGCGACAGCCCCGAGCTGCTCGTGGGTCGTGCCGAATTCGTGCATGTGGCGACGTGCCATGAGCGCGTACCACTGCGGCGGGGCGGTGTAGCCGTAGGGAATGTAGAAATCCCGGGCGATCGCGCCGCCGGGGATGGAATGAACATCCTGGCTGGTGGTTTCGCGCACACGCGCGCCGGAAAAGCCGTTCCACGCGCCGGGTACCAGCACATAATCTGCCGCGCCGGAAGACACGGCCAGCGCAGCCAGCCGCAGACCGGCCACGGGGGCGGCACCACCCATGTGGAGCGTGGCGGCAAAACGCAGATTGTTGCAGCCGAGGCTGGCGGCCATGGCTTCGGCCTTGCCGAGATTGGGAAAGGGCAGGATGCCGTCGATCTGGCTGGCTTTCAGACCCGCGTCTTCGATGGCGGCGAGGGCGGCCTTGAGCTGCAGCGCAGCTTCCGACATACCCGAGCCCGGTTTGCGGCAGTAGGGCGTATCCCCAATGCCGACGATACAGGCCTTGTCCTTGAACATGCTGTCTCCTGTCTTGCTGGTGAAGGCTCCCGATGAACGGGAGGCGTGAAATTACTTGCCCGCCTTGCGGGTGGCCTGGATTTCTTCGTATTCCTTGAGCAGCTCAGCCTGGGCTTCAGCCTCGCGGTTGCGGATGCTCCAGAATTCCGGTGTGCGCTTCTCGACGAAGGCGGAACCACCTTCCTTGCCTTCGGGGCTGTCAAACCAGTCCGGATACATGTTGGCGGAGATGATGCAGGATTCTTTGTAACCATCCATTTCCTGATCGAAAGCCGCTTTCAGCACCTCCAGGCAGCCCGGGCTCTTGGCGAGCATTTCTTCGCACCAGGAATCGACTTCGGCTTCGAGCTGCTCAAGCGGCACGACAGTGTTCACCAGCCCCATGGCGAGCGCGTCCTCGGCCTTGTACTTGCGGCACAGCATCCACATTTCGCGGGCCTTCTTGGTGCCGATGACCTTGGTGAGATAAGGCACGAAGAAACCGTCTGCCGGGGAGGACACGCGGGCACCGGCCTGGCCGAACACGGCGTTGTCGGCGGCGATGGTGAAGTCACAGCAATAGGCCATGTGGTTGTGGCCTGCGATGCAATAGCCTTGCACCTGCGCGATGATGGGTTTCCTCGACATCCGCATCAGACGGTTGTGCGGATAACGGTTGTAGAAGGCTTCGCGCAGGCCCCAGCGTTCCCAGTTCACGTCACCGCCAGCACCGAAGTGCTTACCCTTGCCGGCGACGATGATGACGCCGATGGCCGGGTCGTGGTTGGCGTCGTAGAAGGCGCGAAACATTTCGTCGACGGTGGAAATCGTCAGCGTATTCATCTTGTCCGGCTTGTTGAGCGAGACGCGGGCAATGCCGCCGCCCAGCACCGAGTGATGCTTCTTTTCGTAAATGATTTCCTTGAAATCATTGAGGCCCTCGCCTTCGACGACGCTCCAGTTGCTCCAGCTCATAGTGTTTTCCTTGCTTTCTGGTTGATCAGTCCGTTCGGGATGCGCCTGTTGAATGCCCCAGGCCGAACGGTGAAATGCGGCACTTACGGAATCGCACCCTCGGACTTCAGGGTTTCGATTTCTTCCCATTCGTAGCCGAGCAGTTCCATCATCAGGATTTCGGTGTCCTGGCCAAGTTGCGGGCCGAGGGTATTGATCTCACCCGGCGTTTTGGAAAGGGCAACGGGCAGACCACGCACGTCGACATCACGCTGCACTTCTTCGCAGTAGGTCTTCATGAAGTAGTTGTTCTGCCAGGCCTGCTCGTCGCGGATGACATCGGCGAGGTTGTTGACAGGCTGGGCAACGACGCCCGCCGCCTTGAAGGCCGCCATCAGGGTCGTGTGGTCGAATTTCTGCGTGTGCGCTTCCAGCACTTCGATCAGGGCCTCGTTGTGCTGCTGGCGCGATTCGGCACTCTTGAAGCGTGCATCGGCCAGCATGTCCTCCGCCTTGATGGCGCGGCACAGCGCGGTGAAACGCGCATCGTCATTGGGCTCGCAGACATACACCCACTTGCCGCTGGTCGGGTACAGATTCCACAGCGGGTTTTCAACCTGCTTGCGGGATTTTTGCAAGGCTGCACCCTTGTCGCCCGCGAGGAAAGCCTGCAGATGCGGGGCGGCCAGATAAAGCTGCGCGCCGTAGAGCGAGGCATCGAGACACTGGCCACGCCCCGTACGCTTGCGCTGGTAGATCGCCATCATGATGCCGAAAGCCGACATGATGCCGCCGTAGGCATCGCCCGAGCCCATGCCGATGTAGATCGGCGGCTGGCCCGGCTCGCCCAGACGCGCCATGACGCCGGTCAGTGCCTGCACGGTCATGTCGAAAGAGGGCTTGGATGCGCCGCCGTAGCGGCCATAGCCGGTGTTGGTGGCGTAGATCAATTTCGGGTTGATCGCCGAAAGCTTCTCGTACGACAGATTCCAGGCCGCCAGCTGTTCAGGGGCGAGGTTGGACAAGAAGACATCCGACTTCTCGATGATGCGATAGAGAATCTGCTGCCCCTGCGGCTTACGCAGGTCGATGGCGATGCTTTTCTTGTTGCGGTTGATGACGAGGAAATACTGGTTCCAGTCGCCGATTTCCAGCGATTTGATGGAGCGTACGCCGCGCGCCTGGTCGCCGCCTTGCGGACGTTCGACCTTGATGACTTCCGCGCCGAAATCGGCGAGATACTGGGCAGCGACGGGGCCCTGAAACCAGACGGTCAGATCGACGACGCGCAGACCTTCGAGTGCTTTTGCCATGGTGTTTTTCTCCGTCCCTTACGTTAAGCCACGACGCCAGCGGCACTGAGTTGATAAAACCGGTCTTCACCCAGACCGAGCAGGTCACGCAATACGGCACGGCTGTGCTGGCCGGTGCACGGCGCGAGCTTGTCCAGACGCGCGGTGCTCTCGGACATGAAGATCGGGAAGCCCAGGCTCTGCACCTTGCCGTGGCTCGGGTGGTCGAGTTCCATGATGTAGCGGTTGGCTGCCACCTGTTTGTCGCTGGCCGGGTAGTCGAACTGTTCGATGACATCCGCCGACATCTGCTTTTCCTGGAAAACCTGACGCCAGTGCGCGCCCGGTTTCTTCTGGAAGGCGGCTTCGAGTTCGTTGATGAGCTCGAGGCGGTTATTCGCAGTGCGCTTTTCATGCGTGTCGAAGCGCGGGTCGTCGGCAGCGATGCCGACGGCTTCGGAGAACATGGGCCACCAGCGGTCGGTGTCAGGCATGGTCAGCGTGACCCAGCGACCATCGGCACTCGGATAAAGCGAGCCGGACATGGGGTTGGAGACGTCCAGACGCGAAATCGGGTTGAGCAGGCGGTCGCCCTTGCCGATGGCCAGAAAGGCCTGGATGTCCAGTGCCGCGCCGTACATGTTCGCGCCAAAGAGGGAAACATCGACTTCCTGGCCTTCGCCCGAGTCGACCCGATGCACCAGGGCCGTGACCACCCCGAAAGCCAGCATGACGGCGGCGTGCATGGCCCCCGAGCCGGTGTAGACAGGCGGCTGGCCGGGCTGGGGCAGGATGGGCATCATGCCGGTGCGCGCGGCGGCGAGTTCGTCGATGGCGGGCAGCCCGGCATCGGGGCCGACCGGGCCGAAACCGGAAAGACGGCCAAAGATGATGTCGCCGCGCAGCTTGGTGACACTGGCGTAGTCGAGGCCGAGGGCAGCGAGTTCTTCGCGCTGCCAGTCGGTGATGATGACATCCACCCGGCCGAGCACATCCCTCAGCAGGGCCGCGCCCTCGGGCAGATGCGGGTTGAGCGCGAGGCTTTCCTTGTTGCGGTGGATCAGGTCGGCTTCGTGATTCCACGCGCCGTCTCGAGCCGTCGCGGGGGGGGTTTGGGCTTCGGGCAGCAGATCCAGGCGGATCACGCGGGCGCCGAAGTCGGCCAGAAACGCGCCCGACAGAGAGGAACAGAATTGTCGGGTCAGGTCCAGTACGATGACGTCGTCAAGTGCGCGGCTCATCGGGAATCCTCATGAACAATGTGAAACGGAGGTTGAAAATCCGGCGTGAGTCTGTGGAAATCAGGCTCAGGCCGATAGGGAAGGATTGGAGGAATTGGAAGAATTGGAAGGTTTATTTTCCAGCTTCTCCAGCACCAGCTCGGCCACGTCGAAGACCTTGCGTTCTTCGGTGTGCTTGGCGGCACTGGAGGTGAGCATCAGGTTACAGAAGGGGCAGGAGGTCGCGATCTTGTCCGCGCCGGTGTCGAAGGCTTCCTGGGCACGGACATCATTGATGCGCGCCGTGCCGCCCTGGCCGCCCCAGTAGTTGCCCCCGCCCGCGCCGCAGCAGAAGCTGTCCTTGCCATTGCGGGGCATTTCGACGAGCTGGCCGATGGCGGAAACCACGCCGCGTGTTTCGTCGACGATGTCGTTGTGGCGGGCGAGATAGCAGGGGTCGTGGAAGGTGATTTTCTCGTTGTCCTTCTTCACTTTCAGCCGGCCGTCCTTGATGAGCCCGTCGATCAGCACAGCGTGCGGGATGGTCTGCCACTGCCCGCCCAGCTCCGGATAGTAGCGGTCGAAGCTGTTGAAGCAATGGGCGCACATGGTGATGACCTTCTGGATTTTCATCTCCTGGAATTCTTCGATGTTGCCCTGGGCGATTTCGACGAACTGCATTTCGTTGCCCATCATCTTCGCCGGGTCCCCTGTGCAGCGCGAACCTTCCAGCACGCCCCAGGAGAGGCCAGCGGCAGTGAGCAGTTGCGCCGTGGCGCGGGCGATGTTCTGGGCGCGTTCTTCGTAAGTCACAGCGCAACCCAGCCAGAGCAGATATTCGGTTTCACCCGGCTCGAACAGGGGAACGTCAAAGGGCAGGCCCTTCTTCCAGTCGTCCACATTGGCGGATGTGCCGACGAAGGGGTGGCCGCGCTTTTCCAGATTGGCATTGGCCGCCGCCATGGTGTCGGGCATTTCCGAGCGTTCCATGACGAAATTGCGGCGCAATTCCAGCACGACTTCGGCCGGGCTGTTGCTGACAGGGCATTGTTCGATGCAGGCCCCGCAGGTGGTGCAGTTGAAAACCGCCTCCTGGCCGATGGTGTCGATCAGGGAATCATCATCAAACTTGCCTTGTGCCATGTATTCGGCGCAGGTCGCCATGATGGATTTGGGCGAGAGTGCCTTGCCGGTTTGCGCTGCCGGGCAGACTTCATGACAGCGGCCGCACCACAGGCAGGTAGAGAAATCCATCAGGTATTTTTGTGAGAGCTGGGAGAGTTTCGTCGCCCCCAGCAGCAATTCCTTGCCCTCTTCCTCGTCGGCCTCGAAGTCGATGGGCGTCAGCGTGATGCCGGAACGCTTTTTCGCCAGACCGCTGTTGGCCAGGCCCAGCACCATGTGCGACATCGGCGTATGCGCGATCAGGGCGATGAAGGCGACACCGGCCAGCATGTGCAGCCACCAGAAGAGCAGGTTGCCCGCCACCAGGGCATCTTTGTTTGTGGAGGCCAGCATCGCAGCCATCGCCTTGCCCAAAAACTCGAACTGCGAACTGGCCTCCGGGTTGGTCAGCCGGAAAGTTTCAGCAGTAAACCCCAGGAGCACGGCCGCCAGCAGCAAAAACTCCATGGGTAAAAACCCTTGGCGCGTCTTGCCGCCCGCCGTCAGTCTTTCCGGCGGAGCCAGGCGGCGACCAATGAAGAAAACGATGCCGGCCAGCATCATCAAGCCACCGATTTCACGCGCAAGCTCCATGAAATAGCGGCCAAACCAGCCGTGGTAGATATCCACGCCGACAAAGGACAAAGCGTAGAGGCCATGGCCCAGAATTTCGATGACGGCCCCGAAAAACAGGAGATTGTGCGCGAGCCCGGAAGCGGGGCGTTTCTTGAGGCGCGAGAGCAGGAGGCCACGCCCGACAAAGGTTTTCCAATTCACCCGGGCCAGCACGGCTTCTTTTGTGATCGGCTCGCCTGTGGTGAAAAAAGCCTGGCCATGCACGATGGCCTGCCAGTATTTGCGTAGTCCGAAGCCCAGACTCACCAGCGAGGCGATCAGCAGCAACGTGAGAAAAACGTAGTGAATGGCGGAGATGGAATACATCGGCGGCTCAGGAAAACAAAGGAAAATAGGGTTTGCCGCCTGCCCGTACCCCCAGGGAAAAGACCAGCAGCACCCGACAATAAACCCGCAACGATAGCGGTTTATGCCCCCCGTCGCAAGCCTCAAACGGGGGAGAAACGTGCTACTCCGGGTTCAAAAGCTCTGGGCATCAAACTGCAAGGCAGCCAGACGGCCATAGAGCCCTCCCTCCCGGCTCAGGGTTTCATGGCTTCCGGTGGCGACCACTTTTCCCTGATCCAGGACGATGATCCGGTCTGCCTTGCGGACCGTGGCGAGGCGATGGGCAATCACCAATGTCGTCCGGTTTTCCGTCAGATGCGCGAGTGCCGTCTGAACCAGCCGCTCACTTTCGGCGTCCAGCGCGCTGGTGGCCTCGTCCAGCAGCAGCAGCGGTGGATCCTTGAGAATGGCCCGGGCGATGGCGATGCGCTGGCGTTGCCCACCGGAAAGTCGCACGCCGCGCTCACCCAGATAACTATTCCAGCCTTCGGGCAGTCTTTCGATGAATTCATCCGCCACCGCCGCACGCGCAGCCGCCTTGACTTCTTCATCCGTCGCATCAGGACGGCCATACCGGATGTTTTCCATCGCGCTGGCCGAAAAGATGACCGTATCCTGCGGCACGATGCCGATGCGCGCACGCACGGCTTCGGGTGCAGCCTGGACGATATCCACGCCGTCAAAAAGAATGCGCCCCTGCTGAGGGTCGTAAAAACGCAGGAGTAACTGAAACAAAGTGCTTTTCCCGGCTCCGGAAGGCCCGACCAGTGCCACGGTCTCTCCTGGTCGGATGTGCAGGTCGATCTGGCTCAAGGCGGCGCGATCCGGGCGGGAAGGGTAGTGAAAGGTGAGCGATTCAATGCTGATTTCTCCTCGCGGGGCAGGCAGGGGCAAGGGCACGGCGGGCGTATGAATGGCAGGGCGTGCCGCGAGGAGCTCCATCAGCCGTTCCGTCGCCCCCGCTGCCCGCTGGACGTCGCCCCAGACCTCGGCCAGCGCGCCGATACTCCCGGCGACCATGACGGTGTAAAGAATGAACTGCCCGAGTTGCCCGGCTGTCATCGCGCCTTCTACGACATCATGCGCGCCCAGCCAGAGGACGAACACGACCGCCCCGAAAGCCATCACGATGATGATGGCCGTCAGGGCCGTGCGGGCACGGATGCGGCGCAAGGCCGTGAGAAAGGCGTTTTCCACCGAGCCTTCAAATGTCCGGATTTCACGCTCTTCCTGCCCAAAGGACTGCACCGTCACGATGGCATTGAGTTTTTCCCCGGCCAGGGCACTTGCGTCGGCAACACGGTCCTGGCTCGCACGGGAAAGGCGGCGCACGGCGCGACCGAAAACAGTAATGGGCAACACCACCGCCAGCAGCATCAGCAGGGTATAGGCCGTCAGACGCGGGCTGCTGATACCCATCATCACCAGTGCCCCCACCAGCAAAAGCGCGTTGCGTAGTGCCATGGAAATGCTCGTGCCCACAACGACCTGGATCAGCGTGGTGTCCGTCGTCAGCCGCGAAAGGACTTCACCTGTCCGCATGGTCTCGAAAAAAGCCGGACTCATGCCGAGGATGTGGCGATACACCGCATTGCGAACATCCGCCACCACGCGCTCGCCCAGCCACGAAACGAGATAAAAACGCAGCGCGGTAAAAAGCCCCAGCACCAGAGCCACGGCGAAGAGCAGAGCGAACCAGTGGTCGATATGCGCGGCGTTTTCTTTCGAGAACCCCAGGTCGATCACCTGACGCACGGCCAGCGGCAGCACCAGGGCCGAAGCCGCCGCCACCACCAGCACGACCATCGCCAAAGCCAGCCGCCCGCGATAAGGCAACAGAAAACGTCCCAGTTGCCGGAGAACGGCGAAATTGGCCGAGGAGGAGGGCGGGAGAGGGGAAGGAGCGGTCATGGCAGGTAGCAGGTAGCGGGCAGACGAAACCGCTATCTTATCGACACGGCGAGCTGCTTCGACGTGCAGCCTCCATTGGTCAAAAAATCGTGCCCCGCTTCATCGATCCAGCTTCGCCAGATTTCCCGCCCGCAAATGTATGAAGCCGTCACCCCGGCGAACGCCGGGGCCCAGGGGAAGGAAGCCAGTCCGCTACTGGATTCCGGCATTCGCCGGAATGACGAAAACTTTGGACTTTATTGGGCCGGATCCATAGTCAACCTGGGATGCTCCATCCCGTCGGGGCGAATCATTATTCGCCCCGACACTGAACAATCTTGGAAGGACGATAAATCATCCTGGAAAATCAAATGCGATTGCCCTGGGGTGACACAAAACCGCAACGCAAACCCTGCGATAATCCACTCTTACCCATTATGGGGAATCCTTCAAACTTAAAGCATTTCCACAGGATATTTCATGGAAGCCACTGTCACATTTCATCCTGCCGCCCCACGCCAATCTGCCGAAACGCATACGCCGTCGACCAGGACACAAACGCCTGCCATCACCGGCCAGCGGGTCGAGCTGCAGCTGTTGACCACGCTGCGCTGCAATCTCAAATGCACTTACTGTTCCATCGCCGAGGGCGAGGTGCTGGGCTCACAGGGGAATGTCAGCTACGATCTGGACACGCTCGATGCCTTCATCCAGAAGCATCTGGCCGGGCTGGATACTTATGTGACGTTCTATGGCGGCGAACCGACGCTCAACCGCCCTTTCATGGAGGCGGTGATGGCGCGGCATCCGCAGTTCCGCTTCCAGCTGCAGACGAATGGCACCTTGCTCGATGATCTGCCGGACACCGTGCTCTCGCGCCTGTCCAACATTCTGGTATCCATCGATGGCGGCGAGAAGACGACGGATGGTTATCGCGGCCGGGGGATTTATCGTCAGGTGCTGAAAAATCTGGACAAGGTGCGGGGGCGTGTCGGCGGCAGCCTGACGGCCCGGGTGACATGGAGCAATGACGACATCAGTTTCGAGGAGCTCGACGGACTGACGAAGACCTTTGATTATGTCTATTTCCAGTTTGTCGCGGGGGAGGCTTATACGCCGGAGGGCATGGAGAAACGCAAGGCGGTGCTAAAGCAGCTCATCGACCGCTTTTTTGCATCGACCGACATGCTCTACCCCCTCGTTCCACTGATGGGAGCAGTACGTAACAAGGTCATGCCCGGCCGGGCCCAGGAACTTTACGACGGCAAGACCCAGTGCCGCGTTTCCACGCACATTCTCAACATCATGCCGGACGGAAAAATTTACCCCTGCCCGGACATGATGCACCTGCCCGAAATGCTGCAGGGTGACATTCAGGCCAACTGGCTCAAGCCCAGCCCGCTTCAGCCGACAGCCGACATGCCTTGTGGCGATTGCGAGGCTTATGGCTGGTGCCGCGGCAATTGCATGAAGAATCTTTATCTGGCTTATGTCAAAAATGACGAGAAATATCGCCGTCTGGTCACCGACCCCATTTGCGAGCTGGTGCGCTTCATGGGTCAGGAAATCGACCGGCATCAGCCGCTGGACTGGTTTTCACGCTTGCCGCTGCCCCTGCGCCGTCAGATCACGGATTGCGAGGTGTATGACTATGTGGAGATCATGCCCTGAGCATGGCAGGTGCTAATATGGCCGCCCCGGGTTCTTGAAAGGAAACACCATGGCGGTCAATATTTCTGCGGTCAATGCGGCGACATCGGGCGGCTTTGGCCGCAAGACTTTTCTGGCCATCGCTTTTTTGATCTTTCTGTACTGGCTCGCACCCTTCGCCATCGTCGAGCCAGGCACGAGAGGCGTTCTGACCACCTTCGGCAAGATTTCCGACGAGGTTTATGGCGAGGGCATTCACTTCGTCCTCCCGGCGATCCAGACCATGCATCTGATGGATGTCCGTATCCAGAAGGGCGAAGGCAACGGCGATGCGGCTTCGAAAGACATGCAATCCGTGCACACCACGGTTGCCCTGAATTACCACATCCAGCCCGATCAGGTCGTGACGGTTTTCCGCGAGCTGGGGCAGTCGGTGGGTGAGCGCATCATCCTTCCGGCCGTGCAGGAAGCCGTGAAGGCGGCAACGGCGCAATACACGGCGGAAGAGCTGATTTCAAAACGCCCCGAAGTTCGCGACAGGATTAAAACCCTCCTGTCGGAACGTCTGATGAAGCATGGCGTGACGGTCGATGAATTTTCCATCATCAATTTCGCCTTCTCCAAGAGCTTCAACGAGGCCATCGAAGCCAAGACGACGGCGGAGCAGTTGAAGCTCAAGGCGGAACGCGATCTGGCCCGCATCAAGGTGGAAGCGGAACAAAAAGTCGCCTCGGCCAAGGCGGAAGCAGAATCCCTGGCCTTGCAAAAGCAACAGGTCACGGCGGAGCTGATCCGTCTGCGCGAAATCGAAAACCAGCGCAAAGCCATCGAAAAATGGAACGGCGTATTGCCCAATGTCACGGGCGGCACCATCCCCTTTATCAATGTTGGCAAGGACTAACTTTCGTTTTTTACAAGGTTCTTATTATAAGAGGAGCACCCAATGCCGGCTTCTGTGACCAGCACTTTCCGACACACCCCCCTCTCGCGCCTGACGCGCTTTACGCCCTGGCTGCTGGCTGGCAGCCTGCTGACAGGCTGTTTTGGCGATAGCGATACGGATACCGTCGCGTATTCGCAACAAGTCGTTTTTGGCGATAGCCTCTCGGATTCCGGCAGCTATGCCGTCGGGGCCATCGCGGCAGCCGGAGGCGGGAAATTCACGGTAAACAGCCTGCCTGCCAGTTCGCAGGTATGGGCCGAACGTGTCGCCGCCGGCCTGTCTCTGGCGGCCCCTTGCCCGGCGCAAACGGGTCTGGAAGGTGATCCGGCCAAGGGGCTGTCAGCCCCTGTCACCGATCATCCCGGCTGCACCAATTATGCCCAGGGCGGCTCGCGCGTCACCGATCCTGTCGGGCCGCACAACAAGGCGGTAGAACCTGAACTGGGTTATCTGACGGTTCCCGTCGCTTCCCAGATCAGCCGTCATCTGCAACGCACGAATGGCCGGTTTTCAGGTCAGGAAATCGTTTTTGTCTTTGCCGGTGGCAATGATCTGCTCTGGCAAACCGATGCCATGACGGCGGAAGTCGCCGCCAGCCTGGGGCAGCAAATTGCGACAGACATTGCCAGCGGTGCCTGCATCCCGGCGGACGAAACCGGCAGCAACTGCTTTCCCGGGGCGATCGATCACGCCGTCGCACGGCTGGCCCCCGCGCATCAGGCCGCCATGGAACAGGCCGGCCGTGAATTGGCGGCACTGGTCAATCAACAGATTGCAGGCAAGGGGGCAAAGCGTGTCGTCGTGCTGAATCTGCCGGATGTGAGCAAATCTCCCTCGATGAAGGGCCGCTCCGCCGTGGTCCAGGCGGCCGCCGCCGGGATGGTTACGGCCTTCAACAACCAGCTTGCTGCCGGTCTGAATGCAGATTCAGCCTCCGCCAGTACGGTACTGCAAATCGACGTCTTCGGGCTGTTCGCTACCTGGGCTGCGAATCCTTCAGGCTATGGTTTCAGCAATTTTGCGGATACGGCCTGCGATCTGACCAAACCGGTTCCGAACCTGCTGGGCTCTTCCATCACCTGCAATACGGGGAATGTAGTGGCAGGAGATGTCAGCCGTTATACCTTTGCCGACACGGTGCACCCGACTCCTTACACACATGGCCTGATGGCGGATCATGTGCTGGCAAAGCTGCGTGAGCGAGGCTGGCGGTAAAAGGAAACCGGCCTGACGGCACCCCTTTTTTTGGGGGCCGCCAGGCCGGAGGGCACAAAGTGCCGGGTTCAATTTTTTAATTCGCTTTTTCGGCGTACTGCTCCAGCATCTGCGACAAGCCGCGCATGACCTTGAGGTTGGATAGTTCCATTTGCGTGAGAGCGTCGAGTGCCCCGGCATTGTCGCCCTGACGGTAGCAGGAAACCGCGCGGCGTCCGTAGTCGTGCACGGCCTTGTGCGGCGATTCCATTTCACGGAAACCGGATAATCTGGCGAATTTTTCCCGCCCCTCGCCCGAGTAATACCACTGCCCCAGCAGACACTGGCTTTCTGTGGGGATGTCCTCGGCGCGAAGATCCGAGATGCCAAGCAGAACTTTATACACTTCCAGCTTCAGCCAAAGCTCCTGAAGATTGGCCAGTTCCACATTGGCCAGGTGTGAGGAAGAAACGATGCTGGTCTGCATATTGCCTGCCAGATCGAGCAGGCGTTCCATGCCTTGTACTGCCGATACACTGTCGGTACTGTGGGCAGCGGCATCGCCTGCGCCTAGTTCCATGATCTCGCGCGCCCGGCCGGTTTCGTCCTGGATGCCGCTGACCAGCTGGCCGATTTCTGCTGTCGCCTTGGCCGTGCGCTCCGCGAGCTTGCGGACTTCGTCGGCCACGACGGCAAAACCGCGGCCGGTTTCACCCGCCCGCGCGGCTTCGATGGCAGCATTGAGTGCCAGAAGATTGGTCTGTTCCGCGATTTCCCGGATCAGCTGGACGATGCCGCCGATTTCACCCGCGCGCCTTGAAAGTCCTTCGACGCTTTCCCCGGCAGCGCGGATGCGCCCGGACATGAGCTCGAAATTGTCCGCGATTTTTTTCAGGGCATCGCGGTTACTGCCGGATTCATCCGCCGCTGCCTGAGCAGCCACGCGGTCATCGGCAAGATGATGGGAAAGTTTGGAAAAAGAGGTTTGAATGCCGGTAATACTTTCGCTGAAATGCGGAAGATTGGCGACGACACCTTCCAGCAGATGTTTTTTTCCCGAGCAGTTCTGGCAATCGTTCCGGGTGGTTTCTATCGTGTTCTGGCTGGTTGCGAGCTGGTTTTCCAGATCTTCCAGACGGCGTTTCAAACGGACATTTTCTTCCCGGGCTTCGGCCAGGGCCAGTTTCGTCTTGCTTCCAATTCCAAACATGATGGAGCTCCTCCGGAACAGAGAAAAACGACCGGGCAGCTTATTTGCCAGCCGCCAGTTTCATCTTGCGGTACATTTCCTGGTAGTAGGGAATACAGTCTTTCATGCCCTGCTCGGTATTGAAGAGCGGCTCGTAACCCAGATCGCGGCGTGCCTTGGCGATGCTGAAGAAGTTGTCGATGGCGATACGCTCGACAGCCAGGGGCGGAACCGGTGGTTCCTGAATGCCGAATTTGAAGTGCAGCATCTGCCAGAAGGCCATGATGGCCTTGACCAGGGCGGCAGGCACACGCATTTTCGGGAAGGGGTAACCCACAGCCTCGATGATGGGCCTGGAGAAGGTGAACATGTTGATGGGTTCGCCATCGTTGATGAAATAGGCCTGGCCCGGGGAAGTTCCGCCTTCGACGAGATGCCGGGCCGCGAGAATGTAGCCATGCACCAGATTATGGACATAGCTGTTGTCGAGCCGGGCACGGCCGGAGCCTACCTGCGCCTGCAGCAAACCGCCGATCATCTGGTTGAACATATGGCGGAACATGGTTTGATCGCCCGACCCCCAGATTCCGCTGGGGCGAATGGAGCAGGTAAGGATGCCTTGCTGGCCGTTTTGTTCAAGTACCCACTTTTCCGCAACTACCTTGGTTTCGGTGTAAAGGTCGTTGAAGCGTTCGGTGTAGGGCAGGGTTTCGTCGCCATTGACGATAGGCTGGCCACCAATCACGACGCTGTTGCTCGCGGTATAGACAAACCGCTTTACCCCGGCCGCGCGCCCGGTCTGCAGCAGATTTTTGGTGGCTTCAACATTGATGGCGTAGGAACGGTCGCGATACTCCTGGGTAACGGCACTGCCACCTTTCAGTTCGATGATGGCGGCGGTATGAAAAATGGTGTCGATACCTTCGACGACTTTTTTCACAAGGGCCTGATCGCAGATGTTGCCCTGGACGACTTCGAGATTTTCCTGTGGCGGCAGCGGCGAGGGAGCCAGATCGAAACTGCGAACCTTGTAACCTTTGGCCAGCAAGGTCTTGACGAAATTACAGCCCACGAAACCTGAACCGCCCGTAATCAGGACGTTGCCCAGATCAGTCGTCTTGTTGAAATCACCTGCCATTTAAGCCATACCTCCAGAGTTTTTTGAATTACGCAATGAAATCAAGGCGCAAGTCGACGGATTATTACACGGGTACTTTGCTTGCCCGGGTAATTTTCAATATCCATCCATGATTTTTTCAACAATAGCGGAAATTAAACATCGATATTCCTCGCCTGCAAGGCGTGGGTTTCAATGAATGCCCGGCGCGGTTCGACTTCGTCGCCCATCAGGGTGGTGAAAATTTCGTCGGCAGCGATGGCATCATCAATCTGAACCTTGAGCAAGCGACGCACTGTAGGATCCATGGTGGTTTCCCAAAGCTGCTCGGGGTTCATTTCGCCCAGACCCTTGTATCGCTGCTTGCTCAGGCCCCGCTCGGCCTCCGCAAAAAGCCAGGTGATGGCGGCGGAAAAACTTGCGGCAGCTTGTGATTTTTCTCCCCGGCGAATGTTGGCCCCTTCACCGATCAACCCGGCGATCATGGCGGAAGTGCGCCGAATCTGCTGGTAGTCGCCGGAATGGAGGAATTCTTCGTCGATGGCTCCCGTGCGAAGATTGCCGTGACGCATGCGCTGGATCTCCAGTTGCCAACGTTCGGTTTTTTCGCTGTAACGGGCAATGACCCGGATTTCCGGCGGAAGATGGGGGGCAAGCCGGGCAGCGGATTGCTGTGCCGCCGCTTCGCTGGCAATGTCGATTTCAATGTCATTGGCCAGCATGATCTGCAGGACTTCTCCGTCGATGAAATCTCCCACGCGACGCACGACGGCTTCCGAGAGCAGATAGCTGCGGGCAAGTTCGTTCAGCGCATTGCCTTCAATGCCGGATGCGCCGGTTCGGGGTGTCAGCAAGGCGCCATCCAGTGCCAGGGTGAGCATGTGCTGGTTGAGTGCCTGGTCGTCCTTGATGTAGATCTCGGTCTTGCCGTGCTTGACCTTGTACAGCGGCGGCTGGGCGATGTAGATGTGGCCGCGCTCGACCAGCTCGGGCATCTGGCGGTAGAAGAAGG
>CAZFPI010000034.1:11855-24301 GCA_964521075.1 uncultured Sterolibacterium sp. | reverse complement strand
GCAGCCCCTGGCCGTGGCCAAGCTGATCAAGGCCGTGGCTGACAAGGAACAACCGCAACTGGTCATCTTCGGCAAGCAGGCCATCGACGACGACTCCAACCAGACCGGCCAGATGTTTGCTGCGCTGGCAGGCTGGGCGCAGGCCACGTTCGCTTCCAAAGTCGTACTGGCCGATGGCAAGGCAACCGTGACCCGCGAAATCGACGGTGGTTCGGAAACCATCGAACTCAAGCTGCCGGCCGTGGTGACTACCGATCTGCGCCTGAACGAGCCGCGCTATGCCACGCTGCCCAACATCATGAAAGCCAAGAAAAAGCCGCTCGACACACTGAAGCCGGCGGATCTGGGTGTCGATGTCACACCGCGTCTGACCACCCTCAAGGTCGCCGAACCCGCCAAGCGTGGTGCTGGTGTCAAGGTGGCCGATGTCAAGGATCTGGTCAATAAACTCAAGAACGAAGCGAAGGTGATCTGATGGCTATCCTCGTCATTGCTGAACACAACAATGCCGCGCTCAATGGCGCGACGCTAAATACCGTTGCTGCTGCCCAGAAAATCGGCGGTGAGGTTCATGTACTGGTTGCAGGCAGCGGTTGCGGCGATGCCGCTGCGGCTGCCGCCAAAGTGGCAGGGGTGGCCAAGGTCAAAGTGGCCGATAACGCCATTTACGCCGAGCAGACCGCCGAAAATGTCGCCGCTCTGGTGGTGGCCAATGCCGCCGGTTACAGCCATATCCTGGCTCCGGCAACCGTCACCGGCAAGAACATGCTGCCGCGCGTCGCTGCACTCTTGGATGTCGCGCAGATTTCCGAAATCACCGCTGTTGAATCCGCCGATACTTTCGTGCGCCCGACTTACGCGGGTAACGCCATGGCAACGGTCAAAAGTGCCGATGCCGTCAAGGTCATCACCGTGCGTACCACGGGGTTTGATGCCGTTGCCGCCGAAGGTGGTAGTGGTGCGGTCGAGGCGATTGCTGCTGCCGCTGACCAGGGGCTTTCCAAGGTGATCGCCCGTGAAATCGTGAAGAGCGCGCGCCCGGAACTGGGGGCGGCCAAGATCGTCGTGTCCGGCGGCCGTGGCATGGGCTCGGGCGAGAACTACAAGAGTGTGCTGGAGCCGCTGGCCGACAAGCTCAATGCGGCTCTCGGTGCTTCGCGTGCGGCAGTTGACGCCGGTTTTGTGCCCAACGATTACCAGGTCGGCCAGACCGGCAAAATCGTCGCGCCGCAGCTCTACATTGCTGTCGGCATCTCGGGTGCCATCCAGCATCTGGCCGGCATGAAGGACAGCAAGGTGATCGTGGCGATCAACAAGGATCCCGATGCGCCGATCTTCCAGGTTGCCGATTATGGTCTGGTAGCCGATCTGTTTACTGCTGTGCCGGAGCTGGTTGCCGAAATCGGCTGAAGATGAATGGCTTGCCCTTGCTGCGATTTCATGATGCAGCGATGGCCGGAGCCTTGAAGTTGATGTCACTGATGCAGGGGGGGCGGGACGTGAGTTCCGCCCCCCTGTGTCTTTTTATGCCCAGCCTTTGCCGCACGGGCAGTTTTGTCGGCATACTTCAGGTTGGAACGTGGTGGGAACGTGCTGAGTCTTTCCTGCGGGAAGGCTTGGGCGAGGAAAATCAGACACTCAAAAGGAAATCTCATGGCGGAATATCTTGCTCCCTTGAATGACATGCGTTTTGTCATGCACGAACTGGCCGGCTTTGATGAGGTGGCGAGCTGGCCGGGGTTCGAGGAAATCTCTGGTGAGATGGCCGACGCCGTGCTGGATGAATCAGCCAGATTTTCGGGGGAAGTTCTCTCGCCCCTGAATGTCAGCGGTGATCGTGAGGGTGTGCATTGGCAGGACAAAGATGGCGGCTCGGTCGTCATGGCGGCCGGTTTTACCCAGGCATACCGGCAGTTCATCGATGCGGGCTGGAATGCCTATGTTGCCGATCCTGAATATGGCGGCCAGGGCTTGCCCCGGCTGCTGGGGGCTGCCCTCCAGGAAATGTGGATGTCGGCAAATCTTTCGTTTTCGTTGTGCCCCCTGTTGACTACGGGGGCCATCGAGGCTTTGGAGCTATGCGGCTCGCCTGAGCTGAAAAAGACCTTTTTGCCGAACATGATCCATGGCCGCTGGGCCGGAACCATGAATCTGACGGAGGCCCAGGCAGGCTCTGATCTGGCGGCCATTCGCACGCGCGCCGTACCACAGGGGGATGGCAGCTACCGGATTTCTGGCCAAAAAATCTTCATCACCTACGGCGACCATGATATGGCCGAAAACATCGTTCATCTGGTGCTCGCGCGCACTCCGGATGCTCCGCCCGGTGTGAAGGGCATTTCGCTGTTCGTCGTGCCGAAGTTCCTGGTCAATGCAGATGGCAGCCTGGGGGCACGCAACGATGCTTACTGTGTTTCCGTCGAGCACAAACTGGGGCTTCATGCCTGCCCGACCTGCGTGATGGCCTATGGTGATGCGGGTAATTTTGGTGGTGGGGCGATTGCTTATCTGGTGGGCGAGGAGAACGCCGGCCTCAAGTACATGTTCATCATGATGAATGCCGCCCGTTTTTCGGTTGGTCTCGAAGGGCTGGGCGTGGCCGAACGGGCCTGGCAGCGTGCGCTGGCCTATGCCAGAGAGCGTGTACAGGGACGCGATATTGCCGGGCGTTATCCGGGAAATGTCAGTATCAGCAAGCATCCCGATGTGCGCCGCATGCTGATGTTGATGAAGTCGCAAGTCGAGGCGATGCGTGCCTTGTCCTACAACGTCGCAGCGCACCAGGATCGCGCATCATCACATCCGGAAGCAGCGCAACGGCAGCAAAGCCAGGCCATCGTCGATCTGATGATTCCAGTCGTCAAAGGCTGGCTCACAGAAACGGCCAACGAGGTGGCTTACATCGGTGTTCAGGTGCATGGTGGCATGGGCTTCATCGAGGAAACGGGGGCCGCGCAGTATTTGCGGGATGCCCGCATCACCCCCATTTACGAAGGCACGACCGGTATTCAGGCCAATGACCTGATCGGCCGGAAAATCGCCCGGGAGGGAGGGGCGACGGTCAAACTCATCATCGCGCAGATGCGCGACACGGAAACCGCTTTACGCCAGGCGGGTGACGCCTTGCTTCCCGTGGCGGATGCCCTGGCCCAGGGGATTGCCGCCATTGAATCCTGTGTGGATTACCTGCTGGCCAATTACGACAGGGATATTGCGACTGTGTCGGTAGGGGCCGTGCCTTTTCTCAAGCTGATGGGCATCGTTTGCGGCGGCTGGCAGATGGGCCGTGCGGCACTCGTGGCGCAGTCGAAGATTGCCGCTGGCGAGGGGGGAGATTTTTATCCTGCCAAGATCATCACGGCACGGTTTTACGCCGATCATGTCATGACAATGGCTTCAGGTCTGGCGCGTACGGTGGTGCAGGGTGGAGAGTCGGCTCTCGGGGTCGCCGAGGACTCGCTGTAGGCCGTGACCCGCAAGCCGGAAAGAAAGCCGGGCAGAAGGCTATAAATCACGAAGGGCTCGTATTTCTCGAGCCCTTCGTTTTTGCGCGGCCGGCACAAAGCCAGTTCGAGGTATTTTTCGTCGAGCACGACAGAAATCTTGATTTCGGAGGTCGAAATCATCTGAAGGTTGATGCCTTCTTCCGCCAGGCAGCGGAACATCTGGCTGGCAACACCGGGATGCGAACGCATACCCACGCCAACGGCGGAAACCTTGCATATCTTGTTGTCGCCGGTAATGGCGCGCGCCCCGATGCTTTCCTTGACCTGTTCGAGGATGGCCAGTGCCTTGTTGTATTCGCCACGATTGACCGTGAAGGAGAAATCGGCACTACCGTCATGGCCGACATTCTGGATGATCATGTCCACGTCGATATTGGCCTCGGCAATCGGGCCAAGAATCTGGGAGGCGATACCGGGGCGGTCGGGGACGCCCAGGACGGTGAGCTTGGCCTCGTCGCGGTTGAAGGCGATGCCGGAGATGATGGGTTGTTCCATGTTGTCATTTTCCTCAAAAGTAATCAGCGTGCCGGGGCCTTCCTTGCCCAACTCTTCGAGACTGGACAGGACACGCAGCTTGACCTTGTATTTACCGGCGAATTCGACCGAGCGGATTTGCAAAACCTTGGAGCCCAGGCTTGCCATTTCCAGCATTTCCTCGAAGGTGATGGTGTCGAGACGGCGGGCTTCCGGAACGATACGCGGGTCGGTGGTGTAGACGCCATCAACGTCGGTATAGATCTGGCATTCGTCAGCCTTGAGAGCGGCAGCCAGTGCCACACCGGTGGTATCGGAACCACCTCGTCCCAGTGTGGTGATCGCACCGTCGGCGTCGATTCCCTGGAAGCCTGCCACGATGATGATCTGGTCGTCATCGAGATCGGCGCGCAGGGCGGCGTCGTCGATGTCGAGAATGCGGGCTTTGGTGTAGGTGTTGTCCGTCAGAATCTTGACCTGGCCGCCGGTGTAGCTCTTTGCCTTGAGCCCCATATCCTTGAGTGCCATGGCCAGAAGGCCAATGGTGACCTGTTCGCCCGTGGAAACGACGACATCAAGCTCACGCGGGTCGGGTGTGGATTGAACGGCCCGGGCCAGGTCGATCAGGCGATTGGTTTCGCCGCTCATGGCGGAAACCACGATGACCAGTTGATGGCCTTCGCGCTTCCATTTGGCGACGCGACGAGCGACGTTCTTGATGCGCTCTGGCGTGGCGACAGAAGTGCCGCCGTATTTTTGAACTATCAGTGCCATTGGCTGTCCAGAAAACAGGTGGAAAGAAGCTCGCAATTATAGCGGATGTCGAGGTGGCAATGTCCTTCTGGCGAGTGGGTGTATTGGCCTTTGGCCTGCCTGCCGCTGCGTTTGCGGATATCTGCTTCGATTAATCCTTCTACATAAGCCTTGTATGTAGAAGAAATATTGACTATAGTGGCATCACTATTACTTAGGTAATAAGTCGTAGCACGTTGTAATTTCTCGGATATCTTACTAAAGGAATATAGCCATGAAGACAGCAGAGAAGATCGATGCACGCGAAATCCGTCGCAAGATGGGGCTGAACCAACAGCAGTTCTGGTCGCAATTGGGGGTGACGCAAAGTGGCGGGTCGCGTTACGAAAGCGGGCGCAACATGCCGCGTCCTGTTCAGCAGTTGCTTCGTCTGGTGCATGTCGAAAACATCGACATCAGCAAGGTCAGGCGGGAGGATTTCGAAGTTGCCGAATACCTGAAGGCGCATGATCCCGAACAGTACAAGTCGCTCAAGAAGCTGGCCCGCGCCGCAGTTACAGCGGCTGCCAAGCCGAAGAAGTAAGCAGGTGTTTGTCTGTGTTGCAGCCCAGGGGCTGCTCAGGGGCTGATCTGAACGGTCAGCCCTGTTTTTTTGACGCGGTCTCCCAGTGAAGTCATCCATTCGGAAGAAACCGGGCCCAGGCGGGTGGCTTCTTTTTGCAGGGAAGGGCGGGCCAGTCCGTAAAGGTGTACGCCGAGGAGCTTCGGTGCGGGCGGGGATGAATCCGGCAAGGGCGGATTTCGTTTTTGCCAGGAAGCAACCGACTGGAGAATGTCCAGCCAGGCAGTGATTTCATCTTCGGCAGGCGGCTTGCCGTCGAAAGTGAAGCAGCAGGTTTGTACCCAGGTATTGCATCGTTCGGAGCAGATTGTCAGACGGCGAACCAGACTGGCTGTTTCGATGTGGACGTTGTTGATGCGGGCCGTGCCCTCACGGGTTCCCGCGTCGAGCTTGAACCAGATTTCCCCGCCGGATTTCGCCAGCCGTCGCAACCCCTCCTGCACGCCGGGGCGATCCACCAGGCTGCCATTGGTGATGAGGCGCAAAGGGATGTCCAGGCCGAATTCCCCCCGCAGGCGCGCAAGCAGATCGATGATTTCCGGGAATTCGCGCGCGCTGGTCGGCTCTCCGTTACCTGAGAGTGCGATATCCACGATCCTGCGAGCCCCTTCCGGCACATGATGCTGCATGAAATCTCCCCGCACCAGTCTGTCGAGCAGGGTGCGAAGTTCATTTTCCAGTTGCAGAAGGTCGATGGCAGGTGCGCTGCCGCGTGTGAGACCAGGTACCTGGCAATACACGCATCGCCAGTTGCAGGCATTGCTCGGGTTGAGATTGACCCCGACGGAGACGCCTCCGGCGCGGCGGGAAATTACCGGGTAGACGTAGGTCATGCCGCTGCTGTCACGGCTGTGGTCGGTGGTGTTAAGCAAGGTGTGGCTTGCAGGGACGGGATCGGAGGGTTTCATGGTGGCAGGCCGAAGACGGGCATTATAATCCGCGCCGATCTGGCGACCGTCGCCGGAATTTCCATTGAAAGCAGTCCCATGCAGATTACCCGCCGTTTGGAGTTCGATGCCGGTCACCGGATTCCGGATCACCAGAGCCAGTGCCGCCATCTGCATGGCCACCGCTATGTTATCGAAATCACCCTGCGCGGTAGCGTCATTCAGGCGAGTGGCGATCCGGCCAATGGCATGGTCATGGACTTTTCGGAGGTCAAGTCCTTGGCCTGCCAGCATCTGGTCGACGCTTGGGATCATGCTTTTCTGGCTTTTCGCGGGGATACGCCCATCGTGGATTTTCTGGCAACCCTGCCCGGGCACAAAACCGTTTTGCTCGATGTTGTGCCGACTGCCGAAAATCTCGCCGCGCTGGCATTTTCGACGCTCGACCGGGTGTACCTGGATCGCTACGGCAACCAGCTTCGCCTGGAGCGCGTCAGGATTTTCGAAACGCCCAACTGCTGGGCAGACGCCTTGCGCGAGGAATGTGCCGGTGCGCCATCCATGACCTGAACCGGTCAATACAAAATCATCTCCCGTTTTCCTGCTATTTTTTTCACTTTCCTATTACATTCATTCACAGGTGCCACATGAGTCATGCAAACGGTCATGCAAACGCGAACGATCAGGTTGTGACGGAAATTACCGATGGCGTCTTGCGTGTCGAAATTCGCCGCCCCGAAAAGAAAAATGCCCTGACGACGGCCATGTATTCCGCCATGGCTGATGCGCTGGCAGCCGGAGAGGAGAACCCGGCGGTGCGTGTCATCCTCATTCACGGCCAGCCAGGGGCTTTCACGGCCGGGAACGATCTGGGGGATTTCCTTGCCAACCCTCCCGTGCAGGAAGACCCGCCGCCGCCCGTGTTTCGTTTTCTGAAGACTTTTGCCTCACTCAAAAAACCCTTCGTCGCCGCAGTAACGGGGGTGGCGGTGGGAGTGGGCACGACGTTGCTGCTGCATTGTGATCTGGTCTATGCCGGTGAAAGTGCGCGTTTCCAGTTGCCTTTTGTGAGCCTGGGGCTTTGCCCTGAAGCCGCTTCCAGCCTGATGCTGCCTGCGCTGGCAGGGCACGTCCGTGCGGCGGAAATGCTTTTGCTGTGCGAACCTTTCAATGCGGCCATGGCGCGTGAAGTAGGGTTGGTCAATGCTGTGCTGCCGGATGAGCAGGTGCTGGAACATGCGCTGGCCCGGGCGAAGAAGCTCGCGGCCTTGCCGACATCTTCCGTGGTGTTGACCAAGCAGATGCTGAAATCGGCCCAGCAATCGTTGATCGAGCAAACCCTGCAAAGCGAAATGCGCCAGTTCAAGCAGCGTCTGGTTTCTCCTGAAGCAAAGGAGGCTTTCGCGGCATTCTTTGAAAAACGCAAGCCGGATTTCGCACAGTTCAATGGCTAAGACCAAAGAAAAAACACGGCAAGAGCCGGGCATCGCCGTCATCGAATCGCTCGACCACGATGGCCGGGGAGTGACCCATGTCGATGGCAAGGTCATTTTCATCGAAGGAGCCTTGCTGGGCGAAACGGTTGAATACACCAGCTACAAACGTAAACCCAGCTACGAGCAAGCGACGGCCACGCACATCCTTCGCCCGAGTGCACAGCGTGTCGTGCCGCGTTGCCGCCATTTTGGTGTGTGCGGTGGCTGCAGCATGCAGCACCTCGACGCCATGGCACAGACGGCAGTCAAGCAGCGGGTACTGGAAAATGCTCTCTGGCATCTTGCCCGCCTGAAGCCGGAAAGCCTTTATCCCGCCATCCACGGGCCTTACTGGAGATACCGTTATCGCGCCCGTCTTTCGGTTCGCCTCGTGCAAAAAAAGGGCGGCGTGCTGGTTGGTTTCCATGAACGGCGCAGCAGCTATGTGGCCGACATGGATAGCTGCGAAGTGTTACCACCGGAAGTTTCTGGCTTGCTGCCTTTGTTTCGCACACTGGTGAGCGGCTTGTCCATCCCGGACCGCCTGCCGCAGATCGAAGTTGCCGTGGGGGAGCACGAAGGACGGAAGCTTCTGGTACTGGTGTTTCGTATTCTGGAGAAGCTCACCATCGACGACGAAGCGGCATTGCGCCGTTTTTCCGACGATCACGGCGTCGTAATTTACCTCCAGCCCTCCGGGCCGGATAGCGTTCATCTGTTTTACCCGCCGGATGCGCCGGGATTACGCTATGAACTGCCGGAGTTTGGCATCACGCATCATTTTTTGCCCACAGACTTTACCCAGGTCAATCACGGCATCAACCGCGTTCTCGTCCGCAAGGCACTGGCCTTGCTGGCTCCGCAGGCCGGAGAGCGTATTGCGGACATGTTTTGCGGCCTGGGCAATTTCACCCTGCCGATTGCGAAAAGCGGTGCAAAGGTTGTCGGCGTGGAGGGCAGCAAGGCTCTGGTTGAGCGAGCGCGCGCCAATGCACAAATCAACGGTCTGGGTTCTGTCAGCGAGTTTCAGGTGGCTAATCTGTTCGAGGCCACACCGGACAGCCTTGCGGCCCTGGGACATTTCGACAGGATGCTGATCGACCCCCCGCGCGAAGGTGCGGCAGAGCTCGTCAAATCGCTGGCGATGCGTGCTGAAAAATCTCCCGGGCGCATCGTTTATGTTTCCTGTAATCCGGCGACCCTGGCCCGGGATGCGGCTATCCTCGTGCACGAGGGGGGGTATCGCCTTCTTGGGGCGGGCATTGCCAACATGTTTCCGCAAACATCGCACGTCGAATCCATCGCGCTATTCGAGCGTTGAGCTTTTTGATTTCCGCTTTCTGGCATTCAGGAAAAACACATGGCGCAGAAGCAATCCGGATCCGGACCCGGAAAGTCGGGCATGAACGGGGATGCTGATCCCCGGACGAATGCGTCCTCCCGCCTGCAGCAGGAGTTCATGATGCGTCACGCCCGTTTGTGGCAGATGATGCTTGAACACCGCCCCTCTCCGGAACCAGCGTTGCCGGAGGATCGCCGTTTTGCCAGCCCGGCCTGGGTGGCCAGCCCGTTTCATGATTATCTGCGACAGGCTTACGCGCTGAATGTCGAATACCTGAACCGTCAGCTTGAGCACCTGCCAGAAATTGTGCCCAATGCAGATGCACAGCTTCAGGCCCGGCTGCGGTTCATGGCACTGCAGTTTGCCGATGCCATGTCTCCATCCAATTTTGCAGCCACCAATCCGGAATTCATCCAGACGGCACTGGAAACCCGGGGGGAGAGCATCACCACGGGGATTCGCAATCTTCTGGCCGATCTTGGCCGGGGCCGGATGACGATGACGGATGAAGATGCCTTTGAGGTCGGGCGGAATCTGGCCGTCACTCCAGGGGCGGTCATCTTTGAAAACGAGGTGATGCAACTCATCCAGTACGCGCCGCAAACAGCTGAAGTCGCCGAAATTCCCTTGCTGATCGTCCCGCCATGCATCAACAAGTTTTACATCCTCGATCTGCAGCCGGAAAACTCCTTCGTTCGTCACGCCGTTGCCCGGGGGATGACGGTATTTCTGGTGTCCTGGCGCAATCCGCAGGCCGGACAGGGGCATCTGCGCTGGGATGATTACGTCGAACAGGGCGTATTGAAAGCCCTGGAGATTTCGGCAGAGATTTCCCGGGTTCCGAAGGTCAATGCGTTAGGGTTTTGTGTGGGCGGAACTTTGTTGACGACTTCCCTGGCCGTAGCGCGGGCGCGTGGCGAAGACAAGGTTGCCTCACTGACGTTATTGACGACCCTGCTGGATTTTTCCGGCCCGGGCGAGCTGGGGCTTTTCATCGATCCGGCTTCGGTAGCCATGCGCGAATCGGCCATCGGCCAGGGCGGACTGATGAAAGGTAGCGAGCTTGCCACCGTTTTTTCCGCCTTGCGCGCCAACGACCTGATCTGGCCTTATGTCGTCGGGAATTATCTGCAGGGCAGCAAACCGGCAGCTTTCGACCTCTTGTACTGGAATGCCGACAGCACCAATCTCCCCGGGCCTTTTGCAGCCTGGTATCTGCGCCACATGTACCTGGAAAACCGGCTATGCCAGCCGGGCAAACTGGAAGTTTGTGGCCTGAATGTCGATCTCGGGCTGCTTTCGATGCCCGTATTTCTCTATGCCTCGCGTGAGGATCACATCGTGCCCTGGCAATCGGCCTACCAGTCGCGGAAACTGCTGTCGGGCAAGACAACTTTTGTCATGGGGGCCAGCGGCCACATTGCGGGCGTCATCAATCCCCCTGCGAAAAAACGACGCAGTTACTGGTGTAACGAAAAATCAGGACCAAAAACGAGTGCCGAAAAATGGCTGGCCGGGGCAGTGGAAACTCCGGGAAGCTGGTGGCCGGTGTGGTTCGGGTGGCTGGAAAAACACGCCGGAACACAGAAAAAAGCACCTGTCAGGCCGGGAAATCGTCGTTATCCTGTGACCGAAGCCGCACCGGGACGTTACGTTCTCGAAAAGGCATCGTAAAATGTCGCTCGCACCACATCCGATAACCAATTCCGGACAAGGTGCAATCGAAGGTTTCGCTGGCTGAGAAAGTTTCAGCTTTCACGCAGTTTTTTATGCAATTGGCAGGTCAATACCTAAGGGAGAGTGTTATGCCAAGAGTAGCTTTGGTGACTGGGGGGATGGGCGGTCTGGGCGAGGCCATCTGTATCAAACTTTCGGCCCTGGGTTATCGTGTGGTAACCACCTACAGCCCCAGCAATACGCGGGCGCAGGAATGGCTGCGGAACATGAACGACATGGGTTACGGCTTCAAGGCCTACTCGTGTGATGTAAGCGATTTCGATTCCTGCAAGGCTTGCATCGATCTGATCCACAAGGAACTTGGCCCGGTCGATGTGCTGGTAAATAACGCCGGTATCACGCGGGACATGACCTTCAAGAAGATGACCAAGGGAGACTGGGATGCGGTCATCCGCACCAACCTGGATTCCGTGTTCAACATGACCAAACAGGTGATGGATGGCATGGTCGAACGCAGTTGGGGCCGGGTCATCAACATCTCCTCTGTCAATGGTCAGAAAGGCGCGTTCGGCCAGACCAACTACGCTGCCGCCAAGGCCGGCATGCACGGCTTTACCAAGGCACTGGCCCTGGAAGTCGCCAAGCGTGGCGTGACGGTCAATACCATCTCGCCGGGCTATATCGGAACAAAAATGGTCACAGCCATTCCACAGGATGTGCTCGACTCCAAGATCCTGCCGCAGATTCCGACAGGACGCCTTGGAAAGCCCGAAGAAGTCGCCGGCCTGGTGGCTTACCTGACCTCGGAAGAAGCTGCCTTCGTCAATGGGGCCAATGTCTCGATCAACGGCGGCCAACATATGTTCTAAAATACCGGGGGAGAACCGGAATGCGGCAGGCTAAAAGGAAAAAATTGTGTCGGCCGCATTTTTCCGATTCCCCGGGAGCAATTAAATCGTCTGAAGTACGGCTCGAGAGGGCCGGTTTTTCGTTGTCAAGAAAGAGAAGGTTACAAGTGGCTGCAAGAATCGCGTTGGTAACGGGTGGTATGGGTGGTTTGGGTACGGCAATGTGCAAGGCATTGGCCAAGGACGGCATGATCGTCGTGGCTAACTGCCTGCCGGGCTTTCCGCCGAAGGACGAATGGCTGGCCAAAATGCGGGCCGAGGGTTACAACGTCCATGCGGCAGAGGGCGATGTCTCCGATTTTGACTCCTGCGCTGCCATGGTCAAGAAGATCGAAGCCGAAATCGGCCCGATCGACGTGCTGGTCAATAACGCCGGCATCACCCGCGATTCCGTTTTCCGCAAGATGGAAAAGGCCCAGTGGGACGCTGTTCTCTCGACCAATCTCGACAGCCTGTTCAACGTGACCCGCCAGGTGATCGACGGCATGGTGGCGCGCAATTTTGGCCGCATCATCAACATGGCTTCAGTCAATGGCGTCAAGGGCCAGTTCGGTCAAGCCAACTACTCCGCTGCCAAGGCCGGGGTTTTGGGCTTCACCAAGGCCATTGCCCAGGAAGTGGTCAAAAAGGGCGTAACGGTCAATGCTATCGCCCCGGGCTACATCGCCACAGAAATGATTCTGGCGATCAAGCAGGAAGTGCGTGACCAGATCGAGCAGACCGTTCCCATGGGCCGTTTTGGCAAACATGAAGAGATCGGACATCTGGTCAGCTTCCTGGCTTCCGATCTGGCCGGCTACAT
>CAZFPI010000034.1:0-11845 GCA_964521075.1 uncultured Sterolibacterium sp. | reverse complement strand
TGACCAGATCGGGCAGACCTGACACGGCGGCCGTCGTGGTCAACATGGCGCTGAACACTCTCTCCCTACACGACGCTCTTCCGATCTGGCCGGCTACATGACCGGGGCGACCTTCAATATCAATGGCGGTCTGCACATGTATTGATTCTGTCGCTGGCCGGGTTTTTCGCATTCTTTCGCATCATGCTGACCGGCCAGCGCATCGCCATTCATTGCCATAAGGCGGCCTCATGAACAAACCCGGGGAATCCGATTCCCGTCTCATCAAGAAGTACCCCAATCGCCGTCTTTACGACACGCGCAGCAGTGCTTACATCACGCTGCCGGATGTCCGGCAGATGGTGATGGATCATGAGGCGTTCAAGGTCGTAGATGCCAAGAGTGGCGAGGATCTGACGCGCAGTGTGCTGTTGCAGATCATCCTGGAAGAAGAAACTGGCGGTACGCCGATGTTTTCCAGCGATCTGCTCGCCCAGATGATCCGTTTTTACGGCAATGCCATGCAGGGCATGATGGGCAAGTATCTCGAAGCCAATCTGCGTTCCTTCACTGACATGCAGGCGCGCTTCAAGGAGCAGTCGCGCACCCTGTATGGCGAGAACCCGGCGATAAACCAGGATCTCTGGTCGCAGTTTCTCAGCTTTCAGGGCCCGGCCATGCAAAACATGATGAACGCCTACATGGATCAAAGCCAGAAAATGTTCCAGCAGATGCAAGAACAGATGCAAGGCCAGGCGCGTAACATGTTCACCGGCTTTCCCTTTCCGGCCTTTACTGCCGCGCAAAACGAAAAAGAACCGGGTGGCAGCAAAGGTAACGGGTAACGGATAGCCGTTGCAGATAACGGGCGCATAGCCTGAAACGACGGACGTTCTCCTTGCCGGGTTTGCCCCCTGTCAGTACGCATTCATGTGGACAATGTGTCCCTGCTTCCCCGGCTTTTTGCATTTTCCATCAGGATTTTTCTTCCGATGTCACGAAAAAAAAAGGAACCGACCGTCGGTTTTGTCTCCCTGGGTTGCCCGAAGGCCACCGTTGATTCCGAAATGATCCTGACGCGCCTGCGCGCTGAAGGCTACAAAATTTCCGGATCTTACGAAGGTGCTGATCTGGTCGTCGTCAACACCTGCGGTTTCATCGATGAAGCCGTAGCGGAATCGCTGGATGCCATTGGCGAGGCACTCGATGAAAACGGCCGGGTGATCGTTACAGGCTGCCTCGGGGCCAAGGGCGACATCGTGCGCCAGACGCATCCGCGTGTACTGGCAGTGACGGGCCCGCAGGCCACACAGGAAGTCATGGATGCCGTCCATGCCCAGTTACCGCCGCTGCACGAGCCTTTCGTCGATCTCGTCCCACCACAAGGCATCCGCATTACGCCACAGCATTACGCCTACCTGAAAATCTCCGAAGGCTGCAATCATCGCTGCAGCTTCTGCATCATCCCCAGCCTGCGCGGTGATCTCGTCAGCCGCCCGGTGGGCGATGTGCTTCAAGAAGCCGAAAATCTTGCCCGGGCCGGCGTCAAGGAATTGCTGATCATCTCGCAAGATACCAGTGCCTATGGCGTCGATCTCAAATACCGCACCGGTTTTCACGGCGGCCGCCCGGTCAAGACTCGTCTACTGGAGCTTTGCCAGGCCCTGGGAGAATTGGGCATCTGGGTCAGACTGCATTACGTCTATCCTTACCCCAGCGTAGATCAGCTCATTCCGCTGATGGCCGAGGGCAAGATATTGCCCTACCTCGATGTACCTTTCCAGCACGCCAGCCCGCGTATCCTCAAGCTCATGAAGCGACCAGCCAGCAGCGAGAACAATCTCGAACGCATCAGGGCCTGGCGCGCAATCTGCCCGGATATCAACATCCGGAGTACTTTCATCACCGGATTCCCCGGCGAAACCGAGGCCGAGTTCGAGGAATTGCTGACTTTCCTCGAAGAAGCGCAGCTCGACCGCGTGGGGGCATTCGCCTACTCGCCTGTCGAAGGTGCGGCGGCGAACGATTTGCCCGGTGCCTTGCCGGACGAAATCCGCGAGGAGCGTCGCCAGCAACTGATGGACTTTCAGGAAGACATCAGCACCCAGCGGCTGGAACGCAAGATTGGCCGCACCTTGCGGGTTCTCGTCGACGACATCGACGAAGATGGTGCGATCGCCCGCAGTGAAGGCGATGCGCCGGAGATTGACGGCCTGGTCTATGTGACCGACGGTCATGCGCTGGAAATCGGAGAATTCGCTACCGTCGAAATCACCGATTGCGACGTGCACGACCTGTATGCCCGTGTCGCCGTGAAGCAATGAGCCTGCCCCTGGCGGAAGCCACGCTGCGATTGCTGGCCCGTCTGAGGCAGATTGTCGGGCAGGCCCATGTGCTCGTCGAAGCTGCGGATACCGCCCCCTTCCTGCAGGACTGGCGCGGACGTTACCGGGGAGAGGCTCTTTGTGTCATCCGGCCAGCGACGGCGGAAGAAGTCGCCAGTGTCGTTGTCGCCTGCGCTCAGGCGGATGTCGCCATTGTTCCGCAAGGCGGTAACACCGGGCTCGTGGGTGGCGGTGTCCCGTCCCGGTCCACTACGACAGCATATCGCCGGCCCGAAGTGCTCGTGAGCCTGACGCGCCTCAAGCGCATTCGCAACATTGACCCGGATAACAATACCCTCACCATCGAAGCAGGCTGCACCCTGCAGCAGGCCCAGGCCGCTGCCGAAAGTGCGGGGCGGCTATTTCCCCTGTCCCTGGCCTCCGAAGGTACGGCTACCATCGGTGGCAATCTCTCGACCAATGCCGGGGGGGTGCAGGTTTTACGTTACGGCAACATGCGCGAACTCACCCTGGGGCTCGAAGTCGTCCTGCCCGATGGCCGCCTCTGGAACGGATTGCGCGGCCTTCGCAAGGATAATACCGGCTACGATCTCAAGCAGCTCTTCATCGGCGCGGAAGGCACGCTCGGCCTGATTACAGCGGCAACTCTCAAGCTCTTTCCTGAACCCAAGATTCGGGTAACTGCCTGGCTCGCCGTGAAAACCCCCCGGGCGGCCGTCGAACTCCTGGGGCGTCTGCGTCAAACTTTTGGAGAACGCATCACCGCCTTTGAAATCGCCAACCACACGGCTCTCGAACTGGTGCTCAAACACATTCCGGGCACGACGGCCCCTTTGGGCACAGCGAGCGACTGGCAAGTGCTGCTCCAGCTTGACGATGTTCGCAGCGACGCCGATGAAGCCTTTCCTCTGCGCGAGATGCTGACCCGGTTCCTTTCCGGTGAGCGCGATGCGGATCATTTGATCGACGCCGTCATTGCCCACAGCGAAACACAGGCCCATGCTCTCTGGAAACTGCGGGAGAGTATTTCCGAAGCCCAAAAAATCGAGGGTTTCAGCATTAAACACGACGTCTCCGTACCTATTTCCCGCATTGCCGATTTCATCGAGCAGGCCAATACCCGGCTGACAAAAGAACACGCCGGGCTACGCATCGTCTGCTTTGGACACATCGGCGATGGCAATCTGCATTACAACCCCTCCAGTATCCGGGCGCAGGACAACGCCGCTTTCATCGCTGCCACCCCGGAAGTCAATCGATGCATCCACGACATTGTTCATGGCCTGGGGGGCAGTATTTCCGCCGAACATGGCCTGGGCCAGCTAAAGCGCGAAGAAATCCTTCGTTATAAAAGCGGTATCGAGCTCGATGTGATGCAAACCATCAAAAAAGCACTCGATCCCCGGGGCATCATGAACCCCGGCAAGCTGCTGCCGTGAATCAGGCGGACTCTGCCGGTTGACTCCGCCCCACACCGAAGCACTTCACCGTATCCGCATCGCCCCCCCATCGGGGGCTTGTAGTTAAACACTGGTATCGGGGAAATGCCGGCTGAACCACAGCGAGAAGCGTTCGCGCTCTTCATTCCTCATGTGTAACCCCGTCTTGCTGCGACGCCAGAGAATATCCTCCGCGCTGCCGGCCCATTCATGGCGGATGAAATACACGGCTTCACGTTCAAACAGGCCTCCCCCGAAATTTTCCCCGAGATCCTCCGGGCTTCGCGCACCGTCGAGCACGGCTTCTGCCTGCGTACCATGCCGACCGAGTAGCGATTTCAGCCAGGCGGGGGATAGTGCCGGGTATTTTTGGCAAATGGCCCCGTGAAGCTGATTAAAGTCATCAAAATCTCCGCCCACCAGGGGGATCTGATCCGTCCAGGGTGGGCTCATGGAGGAAAACCAGGGGCCGAGTTTTTCGAGGGCGGATTCAGCCAGCCGCCGGTGCGTCGTCAGTTTTCCGCCAAATACCGATAGCATTGGGGCCTGATCTGGCTGGCCATCGCACTGGAGGACATAATCGCGCGTCACCTCACCGGGTGTGCGGTGGCCGTCTTCGTACAGCGGGCGCAGGCCGGAATAATGCCAGATGACATCTTCGGGGCACGGAGCGTGCAGAAAAAATTTCCCCGCAGCGCGGCACAGATATTCGATTTCTTCGGGGCTGGCGACGGGAGGAGATACAGGGGGTTCCACCGGAATTTCTGTCGTGCCAATCAGGCTGAATTTTTCCTCGAAGGGCAGTACGAAGACGACGCGTCCGTCGTCATTTTGCAGCAGCCAGCCTTCCTCTCCATCAAACAGCCTGGGGACGACGATGTGGCTGCCTTTGATGAGTCGAACCGATGCGGTTTGAGTTTGTGCAAGACCCTTTTCCGTAGCATCTGTCTGGCAGGTGGCAAGCACTTCTGCAACCCATGGGCCGGCAGCATTGACGATGGCTCTGGCAAGAACCTCGCTTTCTCCCCGGGCGTTTTTCAGGGTGACGTGCCAGCGGGTTTGGCCACTTATTTCGTCGCGCCGGGCCTTGATGCATTGTGTTCGTGGTCGAATGTCAGCCCCAAGACGGGCTGCCGACAGTGCCGTGGCCAAGGTCAGCCGGGCATCATCGTCCATTACGTCGGAATAGACAAAAGCCTGTCGGCAAGCTGGCTTCAGCAGGCCATGAAAAGGTGCTTGGTGAAGATCGATTTTCCTTGAGGCGGGCAGGGTGGCATTTTCACGCCAACGCCCCAGGGTGTCATAAAGAAAAAGCCCCAGCCGTATCATCCAGACAGGACGAAGCCCCGGGACGTGCGGCATGACAATGGAAAGCGGCCGGGCAAGATGGGGAGCGATCCTCAGGATGACTTCCCTCTCGGCAAGGGCTTCGGCGACCAGGCGAAATTCGTAGTGTTCCAGATAGCGCAGCCCACCGTGAATCATCTTGCTGCTGGCTGAGGAGGTGGCACCACCAATGTCGCCTTGCTCGCAGAGCAGGACAGAAAGCCCGCGTCCTGCGGCGTCCCGGGCGATGGCTGCACCATTGATGCCGCCGCCAATAACCAGCAGATCGTGGCACGGGGCCTGTGGAGTATCCATTTGAGACTTGGGAGGCTAGGGGGGGGCATGCGAAAGAATGCAAGCGGGCTTGCTCGAGTAGACCACGCGGTGTCGCGGTGGTCAACGATGTGGTTGCGAGAGAAGTCAATGTGCCAGAAGGCGTAAAAACACATGCAAATACGTTGTCACAGGCGTAAAAGCAAGGTTAGAATCGCCGGGCCTTCACCTTGATGGGTGGTAACACTGGCGCTTCTAGCTTTAGACCGGGTTTTCAATTACACAAAGGAATATTCATGAACAAGTCTGAACTCATCGAAGTTGCGGCAAAAGAAGCTGACATCAGCAAGGCAGCGGCCGGCAATGCGCTGGATGCCATCCTGGCAGCAATCACCAAGGCTGTCGCCAAGGGTGATACGGTGACGCTGATTGGTTTTGGTACCTTTGGTTCTTCCAAGCGCGCCGCCCGCACGGGCCGCAACCCCGCGACAGGCAAAGAAATCAAGATCGCCGCGACCGTTGTGCCGAAGTTCAAGGCAGGTGCCGCGTTCAAGACGGCCGTTGCCGGCAAGAAGAAAGCAGCAGCCAAGAAATAACGAAGCGAATTCATGGGAGCAAGGCACACTGCTTTGCTCCCTTTTGTTTTCTTCGGCTTATTGAGTTGTTCGCTGTTACGCGCTGTCGGCGGTCTTCGGGCTGGCTTCAGCGCGTTTGTTTTTGAATCTGAATTTCCCCTGTTTTCCATTGCCTTTTCTGCGATGCAGGCAATTCCCGCAGGAAGTTCATTTCCTTTACTGCCGTGACGGAACCGGGCCTCCGCCCTTGCCTTCCGTCACTTCGTTTCCGGTAGAAACGCATGTTCGATTACGTCCATAACAACCGCAAGCTCGTTCAACTTTTCCTTGCATTGATCACACTGCCCTTTGCATTTTTCGGCATTGAGTCTTTCGTGGGGCGTTCGGGTGGGGCAGATACGGTAGCCGAAGTCGGCTCATACAAGATCAGCCAGCAGGAACTGCAAAATGCCCTGCGGGACCAGCAGGAGCGGCTTCGTCAGCAATTTGGACGTTCTTTGCCTGCGGCCATGCTGGACACGCCGGAGCTGCGCCGTGGCGTTCTGGATAATCTCATCAATCAACGGCTGCTGGCCCAGTATGCTACCCAGGCCCATCTCGTCGTGGGAGATGCCCAGCTAGGTGAGGCTATCCAGGCGATTCCTGCTTTCCAGGATGATGGCCGGTTTTCCCGGGCGCGTTACGACGCTTATATCGCCGGGCAGGGCATGAGTTCTCAGGAATTTGAACGCCGTCTGCGTCAGGATATGACCTTGCAACAGGTGCTGGCCACCATCCAGGGAGGAGCCTTGCCCAACAATGCTTCGACCCAGGGCTGGCTTGCTGCCTTGCAGCAGGTGCGTGACATCAGCGAATTTTACCTGAAGCCCGAGCAGTTTACTGCCCGGGTGAAGCTGGCTGCAGATGCAGCAAAGAAGTATTACGAGGCCAACCCAAAGACCTTTGAATCTCCCGAGCGCGTCAGCACCGAATATCTGGTATTGAGCCAGGAGACGCTGGCAGCACAGATCAACATCAGCGACAAGGAAGTGACGGACTGGTATCAGGCGCATGCCGATCGTTACAGACAGAATGAGGAGCGTCAGGCAAGCCATATCCTGATTACGGCAGCCCGGGACGCTGATCCGGCGACGCTCAAGGCGACGCAGGCCCGGGCGGACGACATTCTTGCCAAGGTTCAGCACAAACCGGCAGATTTCGCCAGGCTGGCCAGCGAATTTTCGCAGGACACAGGCTCTGCCGCGCGAGGCGGTGATCTTGGCTGGTTTACCCGGGGTTCCATGGTCAAGCCTTTTGAAGAAGCAGCCTTCGCGCTCAAGCCAGGTGAGATCAGCAAGGTGATCCGCAGCGATTTTGGCTTCCACATCATCAGGCTAACCGGCGTCAAGGCTGAAAAGGAACGCCCGCTGGCCGAAGTTCGCAGCGAGATCGTCGAGGAACTGAAACGCCAGGCAGCGGCGAAAAAATATGCCGAATTCGCCGAGTCCTTCACCAACACAGTCTATGAGCAATCCGACAGCCTCAAGCCCGCCGCAGAAAAGTTCCAGTTGCAGATTCAGGAAGGGCCGTGGCTGGACAGAAAAGGCGGGGCAGGGCAGTGGAGCAACACCCGCTTGATCGAATCCCTCTTTAGCGACGACGTGCTCAAGAATAAGCGTAATACCGAAGCGATCGAAGTCGCTCCCAATACCTTGCTGGCTGCCCGGGTCAAGGAACACAAGCCCGTGGAAAAATTGCCTTTTGAAGGGGCGAGGCCAGCGATCGAACAACGGCTGATTCGTGATGAGGCCGCCAAACTTACCCAGAAGGAAGGCGAAGCGCAGTTGGCTCGTCTGAGCAAGGGAGAGCCGGTGGATGTTGCCTGGGGGCCGGAACGCGGCGTCAGCCGCATGAACAAGGCGACTGCAGGTCTGGGTGAAGAAGCCATGCGTGTCGTTTTCAAGGCGGATACCACGAAGCTGCCCGCCTATGCCGGCACGATTCTGCCCGATGGTGCTTATGCCTTGTTCCGCATCAACCGCCTGGAAGCCAGTACGGCGAATGCCGCGAATACGAACGCCCCCCGGCTTCAGAAACTTCAGCAGGAATATGCCAGCACCGTGGCGTCGGAAGATGCGGAGGCCTGGCTTAATACACTGAAGCAGAAGTTCCCGGCGAAGATCAACAAGGCAGCTTTGGAGAACAAGGAAAAACCCTGATTCTGGCCTCCGGAAGCCCGCCCTTCGAGCATATTCGCCGGGCCAGTGATTTCGAGCAGGTTTCTGACAAAACTTTCTTCCATGGCGTAGGATAGAAGCCGGGGCGAATAGGCAACAACAGCCTGACGCTTCCCGGCTTTTTCACGTTCATTCACCGGAATTGAAGGAGCGCGTCATGGATACCCGAACTTCTCGGCCTTGCCCCGATACGCGAAATGAGAAAGATCAGAAACGGCTTGCCGTTCGTCTGCTGGGTGTGGGCGGGGCCTATGGCGTTCCACCCGAAACCAGTCGCGGGAGTGCCTTGGCAGGCCAGGCCTTGCGGCTGGCCGATGCTGGGCGGGGTGTCCGCCGCAATGGTCTGGAATGCAACTGGGATGAATTGCTGACATTACCGCAGCACGAAAGCGGGGATTCGCGCGAGACTTCCTTGCGCCTGCTTTGTCAGCGGCTTGAAAAACGTATCGTCACTCTGCTGGGTGAGCAAACGGAAGACGTGCGGCTCTTACCCGTCGTGTTGAGTGGCGATCACGCCGTGGCCGAAGGGGCATGGCGTGGCGTGGCGAGGGCCTGTGGTGATATGCCCGGTTTGTTATGGATCGACGCGCATCTCGACGCACACACTTCGCTGAGCACACCGAGTGGAAATCCGCATGGCATGCCACTGGCCGCTTTGCTCGGTTGCATGCCCAATCCCTGGAATCAGTCCGTACCTGTCATTGATGCACATCGAACCTGTGTATTTGGTGCTCGCAGCTTTGAAAGCGAGGAACTGCAACGCTTGCAGGCACTGGGGGTTCGCATCTTTGGCATGGAGGAAATCATTCTTCGGGGGCTGGCAAGCACCTTCTCCGAGGCACTGGACAGGGTAAGCCGCGGCGGGAAACCCTATGGCATTTCGCTCGATCTCGACGCGCTGGACCCCAAAACCGTCCATGCCGTCAACACCCCCGTCGCCTTCGGATTGAACGTGGATGAGCTGGGCGATGCCTTGCGTGGCCTGGCGAACGATCCGGCCTTTGCCGGTTTCGAGCTTACCGAGTACAACCCGATGACCGATGTGGATAATCGCACGGCCCTCATCGTGGAGCACTTGCTGGAATCGCTGACGGCTCCGGATGACGACACATTGACATCGCTCGAGGCGACTTACGGCGCGCGAAATTACGCGCCTTTGCCCGTTGTTCTGGTTCGGGCGGCGGGCTGTCATGCCTGGGATGGCAGCGGAAAACGTTATCTGGACATGATGTCAGCCTATTCCGCCACCAGCTTTGGGCACGCGCATCCACGCATCATCGCAGCACTGACTTCACAGGCCCGGCGTCTTGCCGTGACCTCGCGTGCCTACCACAGCGACCGCCTCCCACTTTTCCTTGCGCGGCTGTGCAAAATGTTCGGCTATGAAGCGGCATTGCCCGTCAATACCGGCCTGGAGGCGGTAGAAACCGCACTCAAGGCCGCGAGGAAATGGGGCCACGAGATCAAGAAGATTCCGGCGGACCAGGCGCAGATCATTGCCTGTCACGGGAATTTCCATGGTCGCTCCATCACCATTACCGGCCTTTCTTCCGAACCGCAGTATCGCCAGGGGTTTGGGCCATTCCCTCCGGGCCTGGTCGGCATTCCCTATGGTGATATTGCCGCCCTGGAGGCTGCCATCACACCGCAAACCGCCGCATTTCTGGTCGAGCCCATTCAGGGGGAAGCGGGTATCCGCCTGCCACCGCCGGGGTATCTGCGCGCTTGTGCACAAATTTGCCGGCGTCATAACGTCTTGCTGATCTGTGACGAGGTTCAAACGGGCATGGCGAGAACGGGCAAACTTCTGGCCGCCTGGCATGAGGACGTGAAACCTGATGGCGTCATTCTCGGAAAGGCATTGGGTGGTGGCGTATTACCCGTCTCGGCCTTTCTCGCCGACTGGCACATCATGTCAGTTTTTCGCCCCGGCGACCATGGCAGCACTTTCGGCGGCAACGCGCTGGCCTCCGCCGTGGGCCTTGAAGCCCTGGAGTTGCTGGAGGAACTGGATCTGCCGCATCGCGCGGCACAACTGGGCGAATATCTGCTGCAAGGCCTGCGGGCCATCAACAGCCCGGCGATTCACGAAATACGCGGCAAGGGTCTTCTGGTCGGCATCGAACTCAAGCCAGAAATCGACGCCCGTGAAGTTTGTTTGAAACTGCTTCAGCATGGCCTTTTGAGCAAGGATACCCATGGCACGGTGATTCGCATGGCCCCGCCGCTCATCATCGAACAATCGCAGATCAACGAGGCTTTGGGCATCTTCGGCAAGGTGCTGAGCGAGATAACCGCCTGAGGCTGTCAGCCGTTCTCCCCGGTAACCCTTGTCGCAAACCGGTGCTAACCGTTATGATTCGCCGCTTGCGGATAACCTGCCATTTCGTGCGCGGGTGATGGCGCGGGTGATGGCGCGGGTGATGGAATTGGTAGACATAGCAGACTTAAAATCTGCCGGCTCAGGCCGTACGGGTTCGATTCCCGTCCCGCGCACCATTGCACCATTGCACCATTGCACCATTGCACCATTGCACCATCGCACCGCCATTCATTGCACCACTCCTGCACCATCAATTCCCTGCACTGGCCAGTGGCTGCCATGAAGTACCGTGCTAATTTCCGGGCATTCCCGCTATTAGAAATACATAAATGAATCTGGTTGCCTATCTGTATCGACAGTCTTGGTCATGGCTGCTGCTTGCCGCATTGGCAGGGATTGTCAGCGGTTTGAGTGGTGCGGCACTGGTTGCCGTGATCGGTCAGGGGATCAATGCCGGTGGCGAGGCTCTGGGAAAACTGGCCATCATATTTTTCTCCCTGGCCTTGCTGCATCTGGTTTCAAAATCAGGTTCTGAAATCATCCTGCTGCGCTTAACTCAAGCGGCAATCTGCGAATTGCGTATTCGCTTGAGCCGCAAACTCCTGGCCGCTCCGC
Source organism: uncultured Sterolibacterium sp. (assembly GCA_964521075.1). Lineage (GTDB taxonomy): Bacteria > Pseudomonadota > Gammaproteobacteria > Burkholderiales > Rhodocyclaceae > Sterolibacterium. The sequence goes on along the minus strand of CAZFPI010000034.1, from coordinate 754 downwards.
AGGCCCGCTTGCAGGCCACGGGCAAGTCGGGGTTGCTCGTGATCCTGACCAAGGATGTGGATACCTTCACCCATTCCTTCGTGACCCTGCCTGTGGCTTTTGGCAACCTCATCATTGTCGTGACCTGCTTTGCTTATATGGCCTGGCTTTCTTTGTCCCTGTTTCTCATGCTGGTGACATGCCTGGTGCTGGGAGTGCTTCTTTTTTATATTGTCGAACGGCGGCCGCTCAAGTTGATGAGCAAGGTGCGCGACCAGATGGATACGCTCTATGAGCATTTTCGCGATCTGATCGAAGGGAGCCGGGAGCTTCAGTTGAACAGACGGCGTAGCGAAATATTTCTCGACAGGGTGTTGGCCAGCGAAGCGATGACGTTCCGGAAAACCGTCATCGGCAGCATGATGGGCTATACCTTTGCCGTCAATCTTGGCACGATCCTTTTCTTTGTTGTAATCGGCATCATGCTCTTCGTTGCACCACACTGGACGAATACGACGCGCGAGCTTCTTGCTACGGTCACACTGACTTTGCTCTACCTGATGCGTCCGATCAGTGAACTGGTGATTTCCATGCCAATCGTGCGTAATGCTGGTATCGCTTTCGGGCGTATCCGGCAACTGGATCAGGATCTTGGCGAGGAAAAATCCCGTTCTTCGGCCAGTTCCCCGGTTCAGACTCCCTTCTCTCTGGCCAGTGATCGCTGGACGCTCGAACTCCGGGGGATCAGGCACCACTACCCGAGCAGCAGCGATGA
>CAZFPI010000033.1:0-24357 GCA_964521075.1 uncultured Sterolibacterium sp. | reverse complement strand
CCCGAATTCTCTTTCATCATCAGGGGTGGCGCCTGTCGCAATGATCGTTAGGGCCCCTTTTCACGGTGAGTGCGCTGGCGCAGGTGCCGATCATTGATTGCAAAAAAACCAGCGGCGAGATCGAAAAACAAATCTGTGCCGACAACGAGTTGGGCGCACTGGATCGAACACTGGCCGTTGTGTACGCGGCGGCACTACACAAGGCCAAGAACGAGCATCCACCCCTGCTCAAGGCCGGGCAGCGTGGCTGGATCAAGGGCCGCAACGACTGTTGGAAAGCCGCAAAGCCGCAGCAATGCGCCAGCCAAGCCTATCGACTGCGTATTGCCGAGCTGCAGGCGCGCTACCGACTGATCCCGGTCAGTGCCAGTGCAACCTTTATTTGTGAGGGGGATGCTCGCAATCAAGTCGTTGCCAATTTTTTTCAGACTGATCCGCCCAGCCTGATTGCCGAACGCGGTGACAGCGTTTCGCTGATGTTCCAGCAACCCTCCGCCAGCGGCACACGCTACCAGGGGCGCAATGAATCGATTTGGGAGCATCAAGAGCAGACGACGATCGTCTGGGGCTACGCTGCGCCCGAGATGCGCTGCAAGAAACAAACCGAAGGCAAGCCGGCTTCACTGGTCGGCAGCGCGTGGGAGTTGATTGCCATCCAGTCGATGGACGATTCGCAGGGCACGACCCGCATCGCCATGCCGGAGACTTTCACGGTCAGCTTTGCCGCTGATGGCCAAGCGCAGCTACGGATCGATTGCAATCGCGGCAAGGCCACCTGGAAAGCTGTCCCCGCTGCTCAGTCCTCTTCAGGCACACTCGAATTCGGCCCTCTGGCAACGACCAAGATGATGTGTTCGCCCGGCTCGCACAGCCAGAAGGTAGTGCGCGATCTGCCCTTTATGCGTTCCTATCTGCTCAAGGATGGCCGACTGTATCTATCGCTCTTGGCCGATGCTGGCGTCTATGAATGGCGCCGGAAAACCCCGTGAGGATGCCTTCGGCATTCACTCCTTTTTATTTAACTTGTATTTTTTATAAGGAAATGAACATGATTACAAAAAAACTGTTTGCTTTGGCCTTGTTTTGTCCCGTCGTGGCATCCGCCCAAACCATGACGCTTTCCTGCGACGGACAGGGGTCGGTGGTCGCCACCCAAAGCACGACTGTTAACCAATACGACTTCAAGAACAAGGAAAACAAGATGGGGGTTGCACAAACGCAAGTCCGTCGCCCGTTTTCTGGTAGTAGTACCGTCGAGATTTCATCGGGGACCGGACGTATGCGTATCCCGGATCCCATGGTTCCTGCACTGATGAGTGGTGACAGCAATGGTTGGTATCCCATTGAAAATCTTTTCATCAACGACCGCGAGATTACGGGTGTGGTGCACATCAATTTCCTGAGCCAACCCAAGTTGCGTATCGACCGCATGACCGGAAAACTTTCCATGAGCGGCGGGGCGGGTGAGTTTTCCGGTGATTGTAGTGCTGCTGATGTAAGCAAGCCCAAGTTTTGAACATCACAAAGGGCGGCGTCAAGCCTGCTATGAATTTGCAATCCGATCCGAGGAAACACTGTGAAACACCATCGCAAAAAACGCATGAACCCGTCTGCGGTTATGCGGCCAGGAATTCTCCTTGTGGCCGGGTTGTTTTCGGCCTTCCTCGCTCAGGCGTACAGCTTTCCCGCTGATATCCCCGCCCTGGGATACTCATCCCAGAACATGGACAGGTCGGTTGATCCCCGTCAGGATTTTTATCACTATGCCGCCGGCAACTGGCTCAAAAAAACCGAAATCGCGCCCAGTGATGCGGATGTCGGCGGTTTCAAGTTGTTAGGGCACAACTTGGATCGGCAATTGCTGACGCTGATCAGGACTGCGGCGGCGGCCAGCAATGCGCCCAAGGGCAGCTCCAACCAGCAGGTCGGCGATTTTTACAAGGCGGCGATGGACGACACGCGCCGTGACGAACAGGGCCTCAAGCCACTGCAGGCTGACCTCCAGCGCATCGCCGCAGCGGGCGGCACGCCCGCCGACTATGGCCGTCTGGCCGGCCGCTTACAGGCTGCGGTGGGCGGCTCGCCGCTGATCATGGTCGGTGCCATGCCGGATGCCAAGGACAGCAGCACTGGCGTCATGGTGTTGGTGCCCGGTGCACAATTGCTTGAACAGGATGAGTACGCCCGGCCCGAGCACCAGAAACTGCGCGATCTCTATCGCATGTACATCGTCGCGATGCTGAACGGTATTGGCGAACCGATCGACGCTGCCAAGATCCAGGCAGCCCAGCTTTTGTCCATGGAAGCACAAGCGGCGGGCGCGATGATGACGCCGCTGCAGCAGCGCGATCCGGCCAACACCTACAACATCATGACGCTGGATCAGGCTCAGGCACTGATGCCGGCACTCGATCTGCGCGCCTTTCTGGCCGAACTGGGCGTCGCCGCGCCTGAGCGTGTTCAGGTGGCGGATATCAACGCCATGAAGGCACTGCAAAAAATGCTGACCGCGCGCTCGGTGAATGAGGTGAAACTGTTGCTGCGCTGGTTCCTGCTGGCTAGCCGCGCTTCGGAGCTGGGACGACCGTGGCGTTTGCAGGAAGAAGCGTTCACCACCGAGCGCAGGGGTCTGAAAAACCCGCCTGAGCGGACGCAGGTCGTCACCCAGCAAATCGGCGCACTGCTGTACCATCCGCTGTCGAAATTGTATGTGCAGACCTACTTCCCTGACTCCACCCGTCGCGATATCACCGAGATGGTCGGACATATCAAGGATGAATTTGCCACTCGCCTGCACAGCAATCCCTGGCTGGACGACGCCACCCGCAAAGCCGCGCTCGACAAGCTGGGCAAGATGGACATCCAGGTCGGTTATCCCAGGGAATGGGTTGATTTCAGCGGGCTCGACATTCGCCCGGACGATCACTTTGGAAATATGCAGCGCGCCAATCGTTTCTTGTTTCAGCGTGACATGGCGCAGGTCGGCAAACCCGTGCTGAACAATCGCTTCGCGGTTGCGACCAAAACCACACCGATTGCGGTGAATTCCGCTTACAACTTTACTACCAACACGATCGACATCACGGCGGCTATTCTGCAACCGCCGTTCTACCAGCCTGGGGCTGACGCGGCGGTCAACTATTGCACCATCGGTGCTGTCATTGGCCACGAGATCACGCACGGCTTCGACAGTCTGGGGCGTCAATTCGACGCGCAAGGCAATCTACGCAACTGGTGGACGCCCGTCGCCGACGGACAGTTCAAGCAGCGCACCGATGTGCTGGTCGATCAGTACAGCCGTTACGAAATTCTGCCGGGGCTGATGCATAACGGTGCCATGACGGTGACGGAAAACACCGCCGATCTGGGCGGACTCACGCTCGCCCATGCCGCCTTGCAGCGTTCCCTGGCGCAAAAGCCGCTGTCAGAGGTCGATGGGCTAACTGCCGACCAGCGCTGCTTCGTGGCCTGGTCACAGATGTGGGCCTACAAGGGGCGTTCGGAGCGGCTGCGGCTGCTGGTGTCTATCGACGTGCATGCCATTTCGTCGGTGCGTGCCATTGCCCCGCTTCTGCACCTGGATGCCTTTCACCAGGCTTTTGGCACCAAGCCGGGCGATGCAATGTGGCGCGACCCCAAAAAACGTGTAGTGATCTGGTAAATAGTGCCATGACCCATCGGGTTCGCCGTTGCGTCGTTGCGATGATTGCCGCCTGCGTGATGGCTTTGGGCGATGCCAATGCCGCCAGCCCGGAGGATATTCCGCCGGAAATTCTGCGTGCCAAGGCCGAGCCCGCCAGCGTACGTATCCAGGGCGACACGATTTATTACACGGGCAATCTCTCAAAAGCCAGCTCAGCAGTTTTTGATATTGCCGTGGCGGGCGTTGCCCGTGGGCAAATTACACGCATGGTCATCCGTTCTGGTGGAGGGGACACCGTCGCTGGTCGTCATGTCGGCCGCTGGGTCAAAACCATGGGGCTGGTCGTCGAGGTGGATGTCATCTGTTTCTCGTCCTGTGCCGACTACGTCTTTCCAGCCGGGCGCGCCAGGGTCATCCGCGCCAATGCTTTTGTCGGCTGGCATGGCAACGAGCGGCAATTTGCGGTGTTGGCCAAGCGGCGTGGCGTGAGTCTGATGGATGAATTGACGCAGTTCGTCCCCAAGGATTTTTCTCCCGAACAGCGGGCCGCATTTTTGCAGGAAGCAGCCCAAACGCTGAAAGTCACGCAGCAGGATGAGGCCGATTTTTATGCTCAACTGGGCCTGAACGATGCTTTTTCCGTCTGCGCGGTAGGCGACATTCTGGAGAAGCGGCCAGGCGGTGCTGGTCGAAAAGGCTGGGGGTTTTCTCTCGCCGATATGGCGCGGCTTGGCTTGGGCAATACCGTGTATTTGGGTGACGGCATCTATGAAAATGACTCATCGCGTTTTCAACAGTACCTCTGGCGCATTAGCGCAGATGAGTGCCTGATGTTCCTGAAATGACGTATGGCTCAACGTTCAGAAGACCCTCTCATGATCCTCTCCACCAGTACCCCGGCCAGAAACGAAGAACGGTTTTCCCGGCTGGAATATCCCGGGAGTGATTTCCCGTTTTATAACGGAGTGTCGGCTTTCATTTCGAGCCGACAATGGCTGTTCGTCATGGCCATGGTCGTTGTCGGTTTTCTTGCCCTGGCCTTGCCCATCCACTGGCCTGCAGGGCTCTTCTGGCAATTTGTTCCAGCCATTTTGATGGCTGGGCTGCCCTTGCTGGCACTGGCTCATGTTGCCCCTGTCCACTGGAAAACAATCTTTGGCCGTGTGCGCTGCCGTGAAGTGAAACTGATGTTCGGGTTTGCCTTGTTGAACATCGTGGTCAGCATGGCAGTCGGTGCTCTCATTTTTACGTTGGTTGGTGCCACAGCCAATGGTTTAATGGCGAACTTGGGCACACTTGATACGGCAGGGCGTGTCGTGTTCTTTGCCAGGACCATCCCTCAACTTCTCGGTGAAGAAGTCATTACGCTGCTCCCCTTTTTGGCCCTGCTGCAATGGTTTATAAAAACCGGGGGAATGGGGCGCAAGGATGCCATCATTTGCGCGTGGTTGATCACTTCCCTCATTTTCGGCCTCATCCATCTGCCAGCTTACGGATGGAACTGGATTCAGTGCATCGTCGTGATCGGCACCGCACGAGTGATGCTGACGTTACCGTGGATATTGACCAAGAACATCTGGGTATCGACCGGAGCACACATCATCAATGACTGGCTGCTGTTCAGCATGACGATCCTGGGGGCCGGCATGGTGGGGAAAGTTTGAGATTCAGGATATGCCGGGAGGGCTCTCAGGCGACCCTCAGACGGAATGTCATCAACAAAAACGATGGGAAGAAATCGTGAAATTCAGCGTGCGAAAATTCGTCGGTGGGGTTTTCACCCTGCTGTTACTGGGGGGTTGTGCAACGACAAAAACCAGTCGGCCGATGGCTGAGGATGTCGTAGTGCGTGGCATCAGCGTTGTGCAGGAAATCCCGGAGCATATGCCGTCGCAGTTGGCTCAGATAGCAGGTAGCCAGTATTTTCTGGTGTATGCCGAGTCGAGTGCTGTTGCTTTTCTGGATAGTTTGAATCCTATTCCCATCTCGATTGCCGGTACCATCGCTGGCGTCCGGCAGCATGCCGAAGCCGATTCGTTGCAGGCTCGTTATGCCAGCGTAAATCCCTACCTGATAGCACGGGACCGTATGAATGGCAGCTTTCTGGTGTCGGGGCGTAACGATGCATTGCACATGATGCCGTTGGTTTATCTTGTCGAAGCCAGCGATGATTATTTTCGTCCGACCCTGGTGTTCCGCATCGAGAAGGGTGAGTGGCTGGGACGCTACATGTATCACCTGCCAACCCGCTACTCCAAGGACCAATTGCGTCGTGCACAACCGGACGTGTTATCCACCTTGCGCCAGGAGTTGATGCAAGGCGCAAATATTCTGCGTGATTTGATGGAGCGGGATGCACGCGGTGGGCTTGTTGGCGATCAACGCAGGGCCACTTATGGCAGCTACTATCTTGTTGGCAGTCGCATTGCCGGGATGGTGTCGGCATCGATCGTGGCCTTTCCTGATGCCGAGATTCTTGAAGAAACCCCGGATCATGTCGTGCTTCGCTCGGGAGGCAAGCCAGAATCCGGTGCGCGCGAAGGTGCTCTTGCTTTTGGTGTGCATTACTTTCACAAGAATCAGCTTCACACGTTCAAGGTCAAGGCAGACTAAAGGCAGAGTGGGCAGAGTGCTATAGCGTGGTTGGAGTCTTGCTTGATGCCGAGGCAAACGACGCAGCCAGAACCCGCATTGGGGATGCAACTGGGCACGGGCGGGGCTGCGCCCGCTATCATTCACCCGTCTGCTGAACCCAAGGCACCCTAAAACATCACCGTGGCCCGACACCGCCACAATGATTCGATCAGGAGGAGAGTCCCATCATGAAACTCGGTCTGCAATTCGGTTACTGGTACGCTGGCCCGCCCGCCAATGGCAATGTCGAACTGGCACAAGAGGCGGAAAAGCTGGGCTACGACTCGGTCTGGACGGCGGAATCCTGGGGGAATGATGTGTTTACGCCCTTGGCCTGGCTGGGCGCGCACACCTCGAAAATCAAGCTGGGCACGGCCATCGCCCAGATGTCGGCCCGCACGCCGACGGCCTGCGCCATGGCCGCACTCGCTCTCGATCACCTCTCGAATGGCCGCATGATTCTCGGCCTGGGCGTCTCCGGCCCGCAGGTCGTCGAAGGCTGGTATGGCCAGCCCTTCGCCAAGCCCTTGGCCCGCACCCGAGAGTATGTCGACATCATCCGTCAGGTGATGCGCCGCGAAGCCCCGGTCACCAATGCAGGCGAGCACTATCCTCTGCCCTACACCGGCCCTGGCTCGACGGGCATGGGCAAACCCCTGCGCTCGATCACGCATCCGCTGCGCGCTGATCTGCCCATCTATCTGGGTGCGGAAGGCCCGAAGAACGTGACGCAAACGGTGGAAATCGCCGATGGCTGGCTGCCCGTGTATTACAGCCCCTTCCGTCAGGAAGTCTATGCCGATCAGCTCAAAGGCATGAAGCCGGGTTTTGAAATCGCCCCGCTGGTGCAGGTGAATATCGACGACGATCTCGAAACCGCGCTCATCCCCGTCAAGATGACGCTGGCTTTCTACATCGGCGGCATGGGCTCGAAGGAAAAGAATTTCCATAAGGACCTGATGTGCCGCATGGGCTTTGAAGCCGAGGCCAACCGCATTCAGGAGCTCTTCTTCGAAGGCCGCCGCGAAGAGGCCCTGATGGAAGTGCCCACGCAGTTCGCCGACGAAATTTCCCTGTGCGGCTCGAAGGCGCGCATCAAGGACCGCCTGCAGGCCTGGAAGGATTCGCCCGTGACGACGATGCTGCTCATGGGCAATGGCGGGGTCGACATGGTGCGAACCATGGCCGAGCTGGCTCTGTAATCCTTGAATTGAACCTGAAAAACAGGGCAACCGTGAAGGTTGCCCCTACGGGGAGAGTGAGGCGGTCTTGCCGGGTGTAGAACCGGCGACTTTCTGCCATTTCAGCCCCTTTCAATTCCTTTCAATTCCTTTCAATTCCTTTCAGCCCCGCCCCCCCTGATCTCCAAAATTCTCCGGAGCGTCCCATGCAGGTTAGACCGCGTACTTACAATCTTTCCGACCTTTTTCAACTGGTGGTCGACACCAAGCCGGATGAAGAAGCCCTGGTCTGCGGCCCGCGCCGCCTGACTTTCCGCCAGCTCGAAGACCGCGCCACGCAGCTCGCCCGGTGGCTGCGCGGGCGGGGGATCGGCGAAGGCGATACCGTCGGCATCCACGCCTACAACTGCGCGGAATACGCCGAAATCTGCTTTGCCGCCTTCAAGCTGAAGGCCATCCCGGTCAATGTCAATTACCGCTACACCGCCGAGGAAGCGCGTTACGTTTATGACAATGCCCAACTGAAAGCACTGGTCTACAGCGCGGAACTCGAAGCCGTGGTGCGTGATGCCCTCGTTGCCGCGCCGAACCTCACCGCCTTGCTTCGTATTCACGCCGCCGCCGCCCCTGCCGGCATCGCCGGGGCCGTGGATTACGAGGACGCGCTGACGCAGGCCAGTGGCCATCTCGACGACATCGCACTCTCCGATGACGACCAGATCCTCCTCTACACCGGCGGCACGACCGGCATGCCCAAGGGGGTCATCTGGCCGCACAAGGCTTTGTTCTACGCGGGCTTTGGCGGCGGCGGCAATTTCCACCCCGGCGGGCCGATCAGCACCCCTGAAGAACTCGTGAGCCGTGTGCAGGAAGGCTTCTACATGAAGCTCTTGCCGACCGCGCCGCTCATGCACGGCGCGGGTCTGTGGGCGACGCTCATCGGCCTGTTTGCCGGGCATACGGTCCATCTCAACGACCGCGCCGGTTTCGAGGCCGAATACATCCTCGACAAGATCGTCGAAGAAGGGATCAGCTGCATCATGATCGTCGGCGATGCCATGGGGCTGCCGCTTCTGGCCGCCCTGAAAGCGCATCCGGGGCGATGGGACCTGTCCTCACTGATGGCGATTTCCTCCTCCGGCGCGCTGCTTTCCGACCATGTGCAAAAGGAACTGGCGCAGCATTTGCCGCCTTACACACGGCTGGTCATCGCCATGGGGTCTTCGGAAACAGGCCAGTCCGGCACGGGCGCGCGCCCCGCGAAGGAAGGACTGATCGCCCTGCCAAAGAACGACACCACCGATGTCGCCATCCAGGAAAACGGCCAGTGGCGGTTTGCCCGGCCCGGTGAGATGGGCATTCTTGTTCGCATGGGCCACCTGCCTTTGGGCTATTTCCGCGACCCGAAAAAGACCGCCGAAGCCTTCACCCTCATCGAAGGGCGTCGTTGCTCCATCAGCGGCGACATTGCCCGGCTGGAAGAAGACGGCATGATTACCGTCTTTGGCCGGGATTCGCAGTGCATCAACACCGGCGGCGAAAAAGTTTTCACCGAAGAAGTCGAAGAAGCCCTGCGTTCCTTTGAAGGCGTGGTCGATGCCGTTGTCGTCGGCCTGCCGGACAAACGCTGGGGCCAGAAAGTCGTGGGCATCGTTGCCCTGCACCCTTCGGTGTCTGCGGATGGCCAGGCCTTGCGCGAGCACTCCCGCAGCCGCATCGCGGGCTACAAAGTGCCCAAGGACATCGTGTTCGTGGATGAAATTTTCCGCAGCCCCGTGGGCAAGGCTGATTACCGCTGGGCCAGAAGCATTGCCGAAGAAAAACTGCGTTCCTGAACTCTTTTTATCGAGTCGTTCTCCTTGATTTTGAAACTGCCGTTTGGGCTGGCTCCTTCGATCAGGGCAACCGTAAAGGTTGCCCCTACAGGGTGAGCGGTTTCTGGGTTCAATCCACAATCCACAATCCACATCAACAATTACCGAACGAAAGACCATGTCCTTCATCCTGATCGATAAACCCCGTCCTCATGTCACCCGCATCACGCTCAACCGCCCTGAGCGCATGAACGCCATGGCCTTCGATGTCATGGTTCCCCTGCGTGAAGCACTCGAAGAAGTCAGCTTCGACAACGATTGCCGCGTGGTGGTGCTGACGGGTGCGGGCAAGGGTTTTTGCTCCGGAGCCGATCTCGTCAATCCCGGCTTTTTGCCGATTTTCGAAGGCTTGCCGCTGCCGGGCATTTCCCGTCGCGCACTCAAAGTGCTCGATGACGTCATCCTCGCCCTGCGCGACATGCACCAGCCCGTGATTGCGGCCATCAACGGCCCGGCCATCGGCGGGGGTTTCTGCCTGGCCATGGCCTGCGATATCCGTCTGGCCGCCGATACCGCCTATTTCCGTCCGGCGGGCATCAATAACGGCCTGACGGCGGCGGAGCTGGGTCTGAGTTTCACCCTGCCACGCGCCATCGGCTCCTCACGGGCCTTCGAGATCATGCTCTCGGGGCGGGATGTCGATGCCGCCGAAGCCGACCGCATTGGCCTGGTTTCCCGCGTACTGCCGGGGGATCAACTGCTCGATGCCTGTTACGACCTGGCCGGGCGCATCATCGGCTTTAGCCATCTCGGCGTCGAGCTGACCAAGCAGATGCTCTGGTCCAGCCTCGAAGCGGGCAGCATGCACGCCCACATGAATCACGAAGGCCAGGCGCAGCTCTTCGTTCGCATGACGACCCGGAATTTCGAGGAAGCCATCCGCGCGCGCAAGGAAAAACGCCCGCCGAAATTCGAGGATTCCCTGTGATTTGACCGACTTGCCCTGTGTCCGCCTTTGAACTGCCAAAGGCCGGATTCGAAGCGGGCGGCTCCAGTAAAATCGAAACGTCAATATGGTGCTCCCCCTGTCCGGAGCGCCGTCCCTGAACAACGATGAAGGAAAGCATCATGACCGTGGTTCTTTGCACCTGGGGCAACGCCATCGAAGGCGGAACCCGCGAAGCCCTGACGCTGGCGCGCAAGACCGCCGCCGCCAGCGGTGTGCCGCTCAACTGGCTGGTCATCGGCGGTATCGCCAATGACGCCGCCGCCATCGCCGCCGAATACGGCGTCAATGGTCTGGATGTCATCAACGATGCCAGGCTGGCGCAGTTCGGCCCGGATGCCCTGGTTGCCGCCATCGCCCAATACGCCGGGCAGGTCAGCCCCAAGTCCATCCTCTTCAACCAGACTGCTGCCGCCCGTCTGATCGCCCCGCGTGTCGCGGGCAAGCTGGGGATTCCCGTCGTCATGAACGCCTACGCCGTCGCTGTCGAAGCGGGCAAGCTTTCGGTGACGGCCACGGCCTATGGTGGCGACACCCACGTCGTCTATGACCTCGCTGCCCCGGTGAATGTGCTCTCCATCGTCACCACCACCGTCATCGCCGAAGCCGCCGCCGCGCCCACCAGCCCGGCCCGCCGCGACATCGCCGTTGATCTGTCGGCGGTCGAAGAACGCTTCAAGGTCACCGCCGCCGCCAAGGTCGAAGGCCCGCGTCTGGAAGACGCGCAGATCATCGTCTCCGGTGGCCGTGGTCTGGGTAATGCCGCCAATTACGAGCTGGTCAAGCAACTGGCTGACGCCATGGGCGGCATGTGGGGCGGCTCGCGCGTCATCGTCGACGAAGGCTGGATCACCTCCGCCCGTCAGGTCGGCCTGACCGGCAAGATCACCCGCCCGGGTCTGTATCTGGCCTGCGGCATTTCCGGGGCCAGCCAGCACATGGCCGGCTGCTCGGCGGCCAAAACCATTGTCGCCATCAACAAAGACCCGGATGCCTCGATTTATCGTTACGCCCGCTACGGTGTCGTGGCAGATTGTCTGGAAGTGCTCCCTGAACTGATCAAGGCCGCCAAGGCTTAAGGAGGAAAGCAATGAGTGAAACCCGCATTCCCTGCGTCGCAGGGTTGTTTACCGAAGAAGGCGGAGCGAAGATTCACGGCTCCCGCTGCACCACCTGCAACACCCCTTACTTCCCCAAGAAGGCCGCCTGCCACAACCCGAACTGCACCGAATCGAAGATCGTCGATTGCGATTTCGGCGGCCAGGGCGTCATCTGGAGCTATTCGGTGGCCGATTTCGCGCCCCCGCCCCCGCACAAGCACGACAAGCCCTTCAAATCCTATGTCATCGGCGTGATCGACATGGAAAACGGCCTGCGTCTGGTCGGCCAGATGGTCGACCCGCTGGAAGCCGTCAAGGTCGGAGCCAAGGTTCAACTGGTCGTCGATGCCCTGTACCACGAGGAGGACAAAACGTTCACCTCCTGGAAATTCAAACTTGTCTAAGCCGCGAGGAGAAAAAACATGCAAGAAGTCGCAGTATTGGGCGTAGGCCTCCACCGCTTCGGCAAGACCGGCGATGACATCGTCGGCAACAAGTCCGTCACCGAACTGTGCCGCGTGGCCGTCGACCAGGCCCTGAAGGATGCGGGTGTGTCCTGGAAGCAGATCCAGGCCGTCGCCGCCGCCAGCTCCCGTTTTTCGGGCGGCAAGGGCTGGGGTCTGAATGGCAACGATGTGGTTGAAGACCTCGGCTCCACCGGCATCCCGGTCTACAACATGTCGGCTGGCTGTGCCGCAGGCGGCAATGCCTTCAACGTCGGCTATTCGCTCGTCGCGGGTGGCGTGTATGACATGGTGCTCGTCGTCGGCGGCGAAGTCATGCCCAAGGGCATGATCCAGACCTCCGGCCTCGAAGACCCGAACGACCCTGAATTCCTCCGCCAGCGTTGCATCGGCTTCCCTGGCCCCTCTTTCTGGGCCACGCTCGCCCGCCGCCGCATGGCCGATTACGGCACGACGGAAGAGCAATACGCCAAGGTCACCGTCAAGGCGCGCAAGTGCTCCGTCGGCAACCCCTACGCCCGCTTCCAGAAAGAAGTTTCGCTCGAAGACGTGCTGAAGTCGCCCTACGTCAGCAACCCCCTGCGCCTGTTTGAAATCTGCCCGGTTTCCAATGGTGCTGCCGCGGCCGTGATCTGCTCGAAGGAAATGGCGAAGAAATTCACCAACAACCCGCCGATCTGGGTGGCTTCCAGTGCTGTCGCCACCATGACCTTCGACGACGCCCTGCCGCGCGGCCTGGCCGGCCCCGTGCCCACCGGCCCGAGCTACCACACCGAAGCCAAGGCGGCGGTGCAAAAGGCTTTCGAAAAAGCCGGCATCGGCCCGAAGGACATCAGCTTCACCGAGCTGCAGGACAACACCTGCTACTACGAGCTGGCCTTCCCGGAAGAGTGGGGCCTGTGCGCTCCGGGCGAATCGGAAAAGCTGCTCGAAGCCGGGGAAACCCTGCCGACGGGCAAGATGCCGATCAACCCCTCCGGCGGTTTCGTCTCCTTCGGCGAAGCCACGACCGCCATGGGCGTGTTCCAGATTGCCGAACTGACCTGGCAGCTGCGCGGCCAGTCGGGCGGACGTCAGGTTCCCAACGCCAAGGTGGGCCTGGCGCAAACGCTGGGCCTGGGCGGTAACGCGACGGCGGCCATCCTGAAACGCTGATAATTCGAAACCGTCGTTCCGGCGAAGGTGACCGAAGGAAATACCCCGAAGGAAATATCCTTGGCTGCCGGAACACAAAAGAATCAAGGTACAGACGCCCCCTCAGACGGGGCGTTTTTTTTTGGGCAGGGTAAAGCGCGGGGTCTTGCCTGTTCTTTCTCGTCGAGCCGCGCATGTGCTTCTCCCGCATAGGGTTTTTCCGTGCTTGTGGCGTCTGTAGGGATTCCCCCCCCCCCCCCCGAAATACCTACAGAAATTCGTCCGTTCCTGACTGCCGCGCGCCGATATGACGTTGTAAATATCGTTTCCCTTGTGTTGCAATGAAAGGGAGCACGATGCTCTCCGGAAACGATGCGGTGATTTCGCCCCGGCTGGACCGGTTTTTTGACCGGCTTCCCCTCTGGCATGCCAGCATTCGCGGGACATTGTCAGGCTATGGCCTGGCCCTGTTGCTGGTGGGCTTTGCCTGGCTGAGCCGTGCGTGGGTCGGGCCGCCGGAAGTGGGCCTGCCCTTGTTGACCTTTTTCAGTGCGGCCGCCCTGGCGACGATCGTTCTGGGTATCGGCCCGGGGCTGCTGGCTACCCTGGTCGGGGCGGTACTGGGCTGTTATTTCTACATGCCGCCGCATGGGCAGTTTTCCTTTGAATTCGCGCCTGCCACCATGACTTCCCTGCTGGTGTATTTCATCGACGAGGGGCTCATTTGTCTGGTTGTGCTGGCGATGCGTCAGCATTTTGAAAAATATCAGGCCAACCGGGAACTGCTCAATGCCATTCTCGAAAGCACGCCGGATGTCATTCATGTCGAGGACAGGCAGGGTCGCTATCGCTATGTCAATGCCGCTGCCGCCCGCCGGGCAGGCAGAAAAGCCTCCGACATGCTGGGGGCTGTTGCGCTGGAAGTGGCCGGGCTGCCGCCGGTGTCTGAATCGGACAAGCCAGGCAGCCTGGAGCACACGCTGACTACGGCAGCCGGGGAACGCCGGACTTATCTTTCGACCCGTGGGCCGTTGCGGGATGCGAAGGGGCGGTGTGTCGGGGTTTTTGCCATCGAGCGCGACATAACAGCCTTGCGCCGGGCCGATGAGCAATTGCAGATGGCGGCCCAGGTATTTCAGATGAGCACCGAGGGCATCATGGTGACGGATGATCGCTTGCGGATCACGACCATCAATCCGGCTTTCACGCGGCTGACGGGCTATGAGGCCATTGAGGCGGTAGGCCAGACCCCGACCCTGTTGCGTTCGGGGCGTCATGGCGAGGATTTTTATCAGGCGATGTGGCATCGGCTGGAGGAGGAAGGCCGCTGGGAAGGGGAGGTCTGGAACCGCCGAAAGGATGGCCAGCTTTTTCTTGAATGGCTGTCGATCAGTGCCCTGTGCGACGAGCAGGCAGGGGTCTGCAATTACATCGGCGTCTTTCGCGATGTTACCGCCGCCCGCGATGCCCGGTCGCGTATGACGTGGCTGGCCACCCACGACGAGCTGACCGGCCTGCCAAACCGCACCTTGCTGCACGACCAGCTGCAAAGGGCCGTGGCCCGTGCCGCGCGCAATACACAGGCATTGGCCGTTCTGGTTGTCGATGTCGATAATTTCAAGCTCATCAATGACAGCCTGGGGCACGCGGCGGGCGATGCTCTGTTGCAGCAGATGGCCGCCCGGCTGAAGGCGATGGTGCGTGAAACTGATCTGGTGGCGCGTCTGGGGGGGGATGAGTTTGTCGTTTTGCTGGAAAACCCGGGTGAAGAAAGCGACTTTGCCCTGGGTACGGCGCGGCGTCTGCTCGAATCCTTGTCTCGCCCTTGTACTCTGGCAGAACAGGAGTGTTTTCCTTCGGCTTCGATTGGTATCAGCCTGTATCCGGAAGATGCTGCCGATGCCATGGAGTTGCTGCGCCATGCCGATACGGCTCTGGTTCGCGCCCGGGCAGGCGGGCGAGGTGGCTTCCAGTTTTTCAGCAAGGAAATGGCGCAAAACACCCGGCAGCGTCTGGAAGTCGAGCGCGGCCTGCGTCGCGCGCTCATAGACCGCGAGCTGTATCTGGAGTATCAGCCCCAGGTGGAGTTGCACGGGCGGACGCTCATCGGTGTGGAGGCTCTGGTGCGCTGGCGGCAGGGTGATCGCGTCATTTCGCCGGTGCATTTCATTCCCGTTGCCGAAGAAAGCCAGCTGATCGTCGAGATCGGCGAATGGGTGATCGGGGAAGCCTGCCGGCAGTTGCAACGCTGGCAGGCCGATGGGCTGGGCGAGCTGACCGTCAGCGTGAATATCGCCGCGCGGCATTTCCTGCAGGAGGATATGGTGGAGCGCATTCACGCCATCGTCGAGGCCGCCGGTATTCCGCCCGCGCAGCTTTGCCTGGAAATTACCGAAGGGGCCATGCAGGATGCCGATGCCGCCTCGACCAAGCTGACAGCTCTCCACGCCCTGGGTTTTGCTACCAGCGTCGATGATTTCGGGACGGGGTTTTCCTCGCTCTCCCACCTGAAACGCTTTCCCCTGCATGAGCTGAAAATCGACCGCAGTTTTGTTTCCGGCATCGTCGATGACGGCGACGACCATGCCATTACTTCCGCCATCATCGCCATGGCGGAGAGCCTGGCCTTGCGTGTCGTGGCCGAAGGCGTCGAAACCGCCGAGCAGCTGGATGAACTGAAATCGCTGGGTTGCCGGATCGGGCAAGGCTATCTGTTCTCACGCCCGATACCGGGCGCGCGGCTGCCAGGCTGGCTGCTTGAACAGGGCGGGATTCAGCAGGAGGTGAATCATGAATGAAAGACAGTTTCATCTGAGGCTGCTGGTGGTGTATCTGACCGTCGTTACGGGCGGCGTTCTGGTGGTCTGGTTATTCAACGACTGGTTTCACACCTCGCTGCAGGAGAATCTCGGCACGAGCCAGACCATGACGCATGTCATCGGCACGGTGCTGATGATTACGGTTGCCTTTGTGGCGCAGCGCATCGTGGCCCATCTTTACTACGACGGCGAGCTGTTTGGCATCCACGGGAAGCTCGATGAATTCCAGCGGCTCAGCCAGCGTCATGAGGAATGCCGACAGCGGGTTTCGGAGGAGATGAAAATCATCCAGACCTACAACAGTGTGCTGCGTACCCAGCTATCGGCGACGATAGATACGACGGAAGGTGGTGCGAGCAACATCGTTTTGCGTTTGCAAACCATTGACGGCGTCGTCAATGAACTGGAGAAATACATCAACGAAAAAATCAATACGTCGAACACGCTGATGCGCGATTCCGAGAGCAGCATGAACGATAACCAGGCAAGGATGGGGGAGATCGACCGCTTCGTGAACGATCGCATGGCGCAATCGGACGCCGACCGTGCACGGGTGGAAGCCGCCGTCGAGGAAATACGCACACTCTCGCCGCTGGTTCAGCTCGTTCGCACGATTTCGCGGCAAACCAATCTGCTGGCTCTGAACGCTGCCATCGAAGCCGCCCGCGCGGGTGAGGCCGGGCGGGGCTTTGGCGTCGTGGCCGACGAGGTGCGGAAACTTTCGGCGGATACCGATGAAGTCGTCAATCGTATCGAATCCACGATCAACGAAGTCAGTGCTTCCATCCTCGCCCGCTTCGCCGAAAAACTGGATACGCAGGCCATCGAGGCCGAACACGGCATGTTGGGGGATATCAAGCAGCAGCTGGCCAGCTTCGGGGCGTGTTACCAGGCCATCGCCGAGCACGATGAGGCTTCTATGGGCCAGATTCAGAAGGCGAGCCAGCAGCTGTCCAGTATGTTCATGGATACCATGGCCAGCATCCAGTTTCAGGATATGACCCGGCAGCAGATCGAGCAGGTCAGCGCGGCCCTGCATCATCTGGATGAGCATGTCGATAGCCTGGCCCGATACCTGACGGACGAGCAAAAGCAGGACGAGGAGGTGGTTTCGCTTGGCGAGCGGCTGGAAAGCATGGCGCAGTCGTATGTAATGGACAGCCAGCGCGTGGCGCATCAGGCGGCATTGGGCTCACCGGCATTGGCCATGGCAACAGGCGGCAGCGCAGGGGCGGCTCCGGCGCGGGTCGAGCTTTTCTAGGGATCTGATGGGCTCGTCATCCCGGAAACCCCGGGGTTTCGCGCCTTGATCTTTCCGGGTTGATCAGCGTTTTTCCAGCAAGGCTTCGCACATTTCCCGGATGGCGGCGGCGGCCTCCAGCGGGCATTCGAAAGGAAAGAGGTGCCCGCCCTTGATGGGGCGCATCCGCACCCGCCCGCGAATGCCGGACAGGCCAAACAGGCGAAGCTCGCGTGAATGCTGCCCGCCGATGAAGCCTGCAGGCGTCTGGAGTTTGGGCAACTGCGTATGCAGGCGGTGCGGAATGGTGCAGTAGATTTGTGATTCGATGGTGGGGTCAAACCACAAGGCCAGGCCTTCCGGTGTCTGTATCGTGCCGTGGCGAACGTAATCGGCCAGACAGGCCGGGTCGAAGTGCCGGAAGAGCTTGCGGGTACGAAAGTGGGCAATGGCTTCCGCCTCGCTTGCCCAGTGACGGCGGCGGTCCTTTGTTGCGCGGGCGGGGGTGACCCGGTCGATGAAGCCGAAACGCTTGCCCATCTGCAGGGCGCGGGCGCGGTAACGGCCGATGACAGGCGCATCCAGCAGGATGAGGGCGGAAAAAAGATCCGGGCGTTTGACGGCGGCCATGAAACTCAGGAAACCGCCCAGGGAGTGTCCTACCGCTACCACGGGGTGCGCGCCCTGTTCGATGAAGGCGATCAGTTCTTGCGTGAGTTCCGGCCAGCCATCGGAAACCGGGTAGGCGGGGTCATGCGCCAGCCGGGGGAGATAACGGATATCGAAGTCTGCCGACAGGGCCGAGAACATTTTGGTGTAACAGGGCGCGGGAAACCCGTTGGCATGAGAAAAGACCATGGGCAGACGGGAATTCATGTTTCCTCCTTGAGCAAGGTCTTGAGCTGTGACCATTGGCGACGGCTGACGGGCAGACGCTCGTCGCAGTGATTCAGAAGCACGGCCCAGCCGGGCTGGCCTTCGCTATCCAGTTCCCGTTCGACACCGCGTATCGCCTGACGCGCCACCAGGCAGTTGCGATGCACCCGTACGAAGCGTTCGGCGAATTCTTCTTCCAGATGGGTCAGGGATTCTTCCAGCAGGTATTCCCGTTCTGCCGTGTGCGCGCTGACGTATTTTTGCCCGGCGCGCAGATAGAGGATGTCGGCGAGAGGTATCCGCAGGATGCGCCCGCGTTCGCTGGAGCTCAGGTGCTGGCGGCCTTCGGGTTGCCCGGCGTGGGGGGCTTGAGGCCGGGGCGCATGACGCGGGGTTTTTTGCAGGGCGGCAAGTAATCGCGTGGCGCGTACAGGCTTGAGGAGATAGTCGACGGCATCGAGCTCGAAGGCACGCACGGCGTATTGGTCGTAGGCTGTGGTGAAGATCACGGCAGGTGAATTGGCAAGCCCGGCCAGCTTCAGGGCCAGCCCGATGCCGTCCAGTTTTGGCATGCGGATATCGACGAGGGCTACGTCTACGACACCTTCGGTGGCCTGTATCTTTGCCAGACATTCCAGGGCTTCGATGCCGTCGGCTGCTTCACCTGCAATTTGCGTGGGTAATTCATCCGCAATGTCTCCCAGCAGGTCGCGCAGCCGCATTCTTGCCGGGGCTTCGTCATCTACGAGCAGGATTCTCAGCGGAGGGTGCGAGGCAGATTCGCTCATTTTGTCGCGCGGCGATAGGGGATCACGATACGGATATCATAACGTCCACCCTCGGGGTCGGCCCGTGCTTCGAGCCTTGCTTCGAGGTCAAAGAACAAGGCGAGCCGCTCGCGGATGTTGGCCAGAGCCATCTGGTTTCCCGCAGTATTTTTTCTCTTGCCCGAATCACATACCGGGCAGGGGTTTCCGATTTCGATCTGCAGCTCTTCATCCACCCGGGCCAGGGTGATCGTGATTTCACCGGCATCCCCCAGCGGCTCAACGCCGTGATAGACCGCGTTGTCCCGCATGGGCTGCAGCATCAGGGGCGGCAGCAGGGCATCGGGCGGCATGGCGTCGATTTGCCATTTCACCTGGAGCCTTTCCCCCAGGCGGAGCCGTTCGATCGAGAGATATTGCCGCGCCAGGGCGATTTCTTCTGACAGCGGAACCAGCTCGCGGTTGTCGCGCATCAGTACGCGAAACAGGTCGGACAGCTCTTCGAGCGCGGTTTCGGCGCGGCGGGGATCGCTGCGGATGACTCCGAGTACGGCATTGAGGCTGTTGAACAGGAAATGCGGGCGGATACGGGCCGTCAGGGCGGCCAGACGCGCTTCAGTGAGTGCTGGCTGCTGCTGCCGGGCACGATGGTCAAAATAAAGCAGCAAGGCTGCACAGGAGAAAGCCGCCCAAAGCATGGCCCGGGGCAAGAGCGCGCGAAAGCTGTCGTCTTGCCATCCTGCCAGAGCCAGACCCAGTATCGTGCAAAAGAGGCTGATGCATAGTGTCAGGATTCCGGCAGCCAGCGCGGGCAGATGCAGCAGGAGACGATGCAGCAGACGCAAGACCAGCAGTGTGGCGATCAGGGACGGCTCGACTATGGCCGCCAGTCGTGCCAGTTCGTCGGGCAGGGCCGACCACTGCCGGTTTGCCGCCAGAGCTCCCAGCAATGCCAGGGCATTGACGCCCAGCAACACCCGCAGCCAGACGCCGAGATTGGCGAAGTCTGGCAGAAGCGGGCTGCCGGAAGGGTGGGGGTTTTGCCGTATACTCATGGGCTTTCGACTATAGCCAAGGAAGGGTGTGGCAGGCAACGGCCCTTCGGCACTTTTCTCGCATTCATCATGACATCATCAGATAACGACACCGGCAAAGCCTGGTCTGGCCGCTTTGACGAGCCGGTTTCCGAACTCGTCAAACGTTACACCGCTTCCGTCGATTTCGACCAGCGCATGGCCGAGCAGGATATTCGCGGCTCGCTGGCTCATGCCCGCATGCTCTGCCGCCAGCAGATCATCAATGCGGAAGACCTGG
This sequence comes from uncultured Sterolibacterium sp., assembly GCA_964521075.1. Classification (GTDB taxonomy): domain Bacteria; phylum Pseudomonadota; class Gammaproteobacteria; order Burkholderiales; family Rhodocyclaceae; genus Sterolibacterium. The sequence continues at coordinate 4,365 of CAZFPI010000033.1, read as the reverse complement.
CCGCCATCGAACGTGGCATGGCGCAGATCCGGGAGGAAATCGGGCGGGGTGAATTCCGCTGGAATCTCGATGATGAAGATGTGCATCTGAACATCGAAAAACGCCTGACCGCACTGGTCGGCGACGCTGGCAAACGCTTGCACACGGGCCGCTCACGCAACGATCAGGTCGCCACCGACATCCGCCTCTGGCTGCGCGATGCCATCGACACCATCCTCGGCCTGATCCGCGATTTTCAGTCCGCTGTGCTTGATCTGGCCGAACATCATGCCGATACACCGCTACCGGGTTTCACGCATCTGCAGGTCGCCCAGCCTGTCACCTTCGGCCATCACCTCATGGCCTATGTCGAAATGACGCGGCGCGATGCCGAACGTTTTGCCGACTGCCGAAAACGGCTGAACCGTCTGCCGCTGGGTGCTGCGGCTCTGGCAGGGACGACCTTTCCGATCGACCGCGAGTCCGTTGCCCGCGAACTGGGCTTTGACGAAGTTTGCACCAACTCGCTCGATGCAGTTTCCGACCGGGATTTCGGCATCGAATTCTGCGCGGCGTCGGCCTTGCTGATGACCCATCTTTCACGGCTTTCGGAGGAGCTGATTCTCTGGATGAGCCCGCGTGTGGGCTTCATCGATCTGGCCGACCGCTTCTGTACCGGCTCTTCCATCATGCCGCAGAAGAAGAACCCCGACGTGCCCGAGCTGGTGCGCGGCAAGACCGGCCGCGTCAATGGCAGCCTGATCGCCCTCTTGACCCTCATGAAGGGCCAGCCCCTGGCCTACAACAAGGACAACCAGGAAGACAAGGAACCCCTGTTCGACACGGCGGATACGGTGATCGACACGCTGCGTATCTATGCCGACATGATGGGCAGCCGTGCTGAAGGCGGCCAGCGCGTTTTCAATGTCCGCGTCAAGCCCGAGGCCATGCAGGCCGCCTTGCGCCAGGGCTTTGCCACAGCAACCGATCTGGCCGATTATCTCGTCAAGAAGGGGCTTCCCTTCCGCGATGCCCACGAAGCCGTCGCCCGCGCTGTTCGCGCTGCCGAAATCCGGGGCTGCGATTTGTCCGGCCTGCCGCTTTCCGACCTGCGCGAATTTTCACCATTGATCGAGGCCGATGTGGCTGGTGTGCTCACCGTCGAAGGCTCGCTTTCCGCACGGAATCATATCGGTGGCACGGCCCCGCAACAGGTTCGCGCAGCCATTACCCGCGCCAGGGCGATGCTGGCGTAATATCACGGCTGTTTGGCCATCGAACGGGATATGTCATGAAGCTGCAGGACAAGATCGCCCTCGTCACGGGAGCGGCCAGCGGTATCGGCCGCGCCATCGCCCAACGCTATGCGCGTGAGGGCGCGAAGGTCGCCATTGCCGATATTCAGCCGGATGCCGCCGAAGCCACGGCAAAAGCCTTGTGTGATGACGGACTGGTGGCCATGAGCCTGCCGATGGATGTCACCGACGAATCCGCAGTCGATGAGGGCGTCGCCCGTCTCGTCAGAACCTGGGGCGGTGTGGATGTTCTGGTGAGCAATGCAGGTAACCAGATCGTGCATCCGCTCGAAGAATTCAGCCTGGCCGAATGGAAGCGTCTGCTCGCCATTCACCTCGACGGAGCCTTCCTGACCACACGCGCCTGCCTGCCGCACATGTACGCCAGCGGGCGCGGTGGCAGCGTGATCTACATGGGCTCGGTGCACTCCAGGGAAGCCTCGCTCCTCAAAGCTCCCTATGTCACCGCCAAGCATGGTCTGCTGGGTCTGGCGCGGGTCGTCGCGAAGGAAGGCGCGCCCCATGGTGTGCGCGCCAATGTCATCTGCCCCGGTTTCGTCCGCACACCGCTCGTCGATAAACAGATTCCGGAACAGGCACAAACCCTGGGCATCACCGAAGAACAGGTTGTCAGGGATGTCATGCTCAAACATACCGTCGATGGAGAATTCACGACTCTCGACGATGTTGCCGAAGTCGCCACGTTCTTTGCCGCCTTCCCGGGCAATGCGCTGACAGGCCAGTCGCTCATGGTCAGCCACGGCTGGTGCATGCAATGACAACCGGACACATGACGCCCGCAGAAGCCATGCCACTCGTTGAGCTTTCCGAACGCATCGGCAAATACGAGCTTCTCGAAAAGCTGGGTGAGGGCACGACATCGACGGTTTATCGCGCCTTCGACCCATTCGCCCAGCGCGATGTCGCCATCAAACTCGTCTTTCCCGAAGCTCTCAGGGATAAGGAAAAGGGCGCGCAGTTCCGGCGCATGCTGGCCAATGAAGCCTCGCTTGCCGGCAAGCTCGAACACCCGCATATCGTCCAGATTTTCGACGCCGTCATCGACGAAGCCCAAAGCTATATCGTCATGGAATATGTCCCTGGCGGCACACTGGAAGCCCACACCCAGCCAGACAGCCTGCTGCCTCTGGAACGCCTGGTGGAGATCATCTTCAAATGCACCCGCGCCCTGGATTACGCTTACCAGAACGGCATTACCCATCGTGACATCAAACCGGCCAACATCCTGCTGGCCAGACCGGGCGAGGGTGCTGCCACGGGGGCTGACATCAAGATTTCCGACTTCGGCACGGCCTTGCAAACGGATGCCGACCACACCCAGGTGACCGGCGTAGGCTCGCCCGCCTACATGTCACCCCAGCAGATACGCAACCAGCCGCTCGATCACCAGACCGATATTTACTCGCTGGGTGTCGTGATGTATCAACTTCTGACCGGGCAACTGCCTTTCAAGGCGGCCAGCAACTACGCCCTGCTCTACCAGATCGTGAATGACACGGCTCCGCCGCCTTCGACTTACCGCAGCGAAATTCCCGCCACGCTGGATGCCATCGTCGCTCGCGCCATGCAGAAGGAAACCACAGCGCGATACGCCAGCTGGGGAGAATTCGCCCACGATCTGGCGCAGGCTTTTCGTCACCAGCAGGTGCAGGTCAAGCGACAGGCTTTCCCGGACAGCGAAAAATTTGAAACCCTGCGCGCGCTCGTTTTCTTCCGCCGCTTCAGCGATGTCGAAATCTGGGAAGCCGTGCGTTTTTCACGCTGGAGTGATATCGAACCGGGAGCCGCCCTCATTCACGATGGTGAACACGGCGATTTTTTCGGCTTTCTGATCGAAGGCGATGTGGAAATCGTCAAGCAGGGCCGCGTCATCGCGCCGCTGGGGGTTGGCGAATGTTTCGGCGAAATGGCCCTCATTGGCCGCAAGGACCAAAGCCGGGGAGCCGATGTCATCGCCCGGACGAGAACGAAGATCGCCACCATCCGGGCAGACGCCCTGGAAAACGCCACGGATGCCTGCCGGATGCATTTTTATCAGGCCTTCCTCGAAGTGCTGACGCTACGCCTCGATCAGGCCAATATCCGGCTCAGCTCCGTATAAAACGTATCAACCTATTGATCCGGCACGATGAAGTCTAAAGTTTTCGTCATTCCGGCGTTCGCCGGGGTGACGACTTCCTACATTTGCGCGCCCGATCAACAGGAAACCGCGGTCAAATGCCTGCCAGCTGTTTTTGCAGTTCGCCGCTCTGGAACATTTCCTTCATGATGTCGCAGCCGCCGACGAATTCGCCCTTGATGTAGAGCTGCGGAATGGTCGGCCAGTTGGCGTATTGCTTGACGCCATCGCGGATTTCCGGCGAACGCAGTACATCGACCGCCGCGAATTCCTCGACGCCGCAAGCCTTCAGCACCTGCACAGCCGTCGCCGAAAAACCGCACTGCGGCGCATCTGGAATCCCTTTCATGAACAGCACGACCGGGTGCTGGGTCACAATGTCATGGATCTGTTTTTGTACATCGCTCATGGCTGTCCTCGAACTTTCAAAATAACCGACAAATAAAGTCGGGCATTTTGCCGCCCAAGCTGGGCCAGGTCAACACCTGTCGGGATGTGTGTCGCGAGAACCCCCCGGTTTCTAGGGATGTGCTGATTAATTCGGAATCGTCGTTCCGGCGAAGGTGACCGAAGGAAATGCCCTTGGGTGCCGGAACCCAGGAAAATCAAGGCTCCACACCCCGGCTATCGCCGGGCTGGAAAATTAATCAGTGTTTCCCTAGCGCAGGTTTATTTGCGGTGTGGCGACCAACTTGCTTTGTATCCCAAGTTGGGACTATATTGCCTGCATGAGAATCATTGCCGTCAGCTACCTGCGACTTTTCTGGGAATCCAATCCGGACGCCGATCAACCCTTGAAGTCATGGGTGGATGAAGTTAAGAAGGCGAACTGGAGCCAGCCATCGGACATCAAGGCGCAGTACCGAAGCGCCAGTATCCTGAAGAATCGCCGGGTTGTCTTCAACATCAAGGGCAATGACTATCGTCTGGTGGTCTCGGTGGCATATCGCT
>CAZFPI010000032.1:24098-24399 GCA_964521075.1 uncultured Sterolibacterium sp. | reverse complement strand
AATGCGCCAGCGCACAGAAAAACACGAGCTGCGCGAGCAGATTCAGCCGCCCGAATCGAAGCCACCCGATTGTTTTTCTGGAAAGTTTTTTTGCGTTCTGCATGGTGCAGGCTTACGAAATGGCCGGTTATTTTATATCAAAAGTAATTGACCGTGACGGTTTTCCTTGTTTGTTCGTAATGGCGGGGTTGTTTTGTCGTGGGCAAATGATGATCAGGGCGAATAATGATTCGCCCCTACGGGGTGGGGGGTTAGGGGGGGGTGGATACACAGGGCGAATGACGATTCGCCCCTGCATGTT